>NZ_JBRRBO010000022.1:0-68115 GCF_056756175.1 Stenotrophomonas sp. STEN240
GGGTCCTTTGTGTAGACGAGACAGATGCTCGGCAGGGGCTCTACCGGGGAACGCCCCTTGCCGAGCATGGCTCGGCACTGCATGACCGCCGCCCTTGCCGGGTTCAATGCGTCTGACGGCGCTCGGCCCGATGCAGCAACTGCGTGCGGCCGTCCACCACCGCATACAGTGCCAGCCGGCTCAGCTCGAACGCTTCGACCGGTACCGGCTCGGTCAACAGTTGCTGTTGCAGAGGCGGGTCCAGTGCGATGCTGCAGACACTGCAATGCGGGGTAAATTCGAAACGGTGGGGTGCAAACGCAAGACCGCTGCCAGCCAGCCGCTGGTGCAGGGCCACCAGGGGGGCCGGATCAGCCGGCGCCAGCCAGGTCACCGGGCCGCTGGCAAAGCGGCGTAAGCCTGCAAACCGCATACGAATCGGCAGGCAGGCATCGACGATGCCTTGCATGCACTCGAGCACCGGTTCCAACGCCTGCCCCGCCAGCAACGGACCCACGCCAGAGGATCCGGCTACGGTGATTTCAGCCGGAAACCCGGCCAGGCGCGGATCGTATCGACGGCGTATCGCCAGCACCGCGGCGGCGACAGGATCAGGCAGCTCCAGCACCACATAGGTCGGGTGCCTGAACATCTGCCTCAGTGCGCTTCGCGCCGCACATGCCGCACGAAGCGGCGCAGCAGCTGGCGGGCCAGCGGTGCGGCGGTCACTTCGCGGGCGACGCTTCGGGCGCAGCCGCCGTGGCGGGCGATGCAGTCGGCGCGGGCGCGGACGTAGCCACGCATGTGGTGGGTGGCGAATTCGGGGTGGAACTGCAGGCCCCAGGCCTGCTCGCCCCAGCGGAAGGCGTGGCAGTTGTCCTGCACCGAGCGGGCCAGCACGGTGGCGCCTTCGGGCGCACGCAGTACCGTCTGCAGGTGGGTGGCGTGGGCCGGGAAGCTGGCCGGCAGGCCGGCGAACAGCGGGTCGGCTGCGGCCGGGGCTTCCAGTTCCAGGCGGATTGTGCCGGACTCGCGCCCGGCCGGGTTGTAATCCACCTGCCCGCCCAGCGCGTGCGCCAGCAGCTGATGGCCGTAGCAGATGCCCAGCAGCGGCATGCCGGCATGGGCGGCGTCGCGCAGCCAGTCGGCGCTGCGTTCGCTCCAGTCGGCACGGTCGGTGACGAAGGCCGCCGAGCCAGTGACTATCGTGGCGGAGAAGTCGCCGCGGTCGGGCAGCTTCTCGCCGCGCTCGACGTTGACCACCACGGTGTCGGCTTGTTCCAGGCCGGCGGCGACGCGGATCCAGTGCGGAAAGCGGCCATAGCGGCGCAGGGTCGGGAATGGTTGCCCGGTTTCAACGATCAAGAACGGCTGGGGCTTCATTCCGAGGGCGGCAGGACAGACAGGACTTCCTCGATTGTAGTCAGCCCTGCGGCTACCTTTTCAAGACCCGTGCGGCGCAGGGTACGCAGGCCTCCGGCGGCGGCGGCTTTGCTGAATCCGGCCAGATCCATGTCGCGGGTGATCAGTGCGCGCAGCCGCGAACCCAGTGGTAGCAACTCATACAGGCCAATCCGGCCCATGTAACCGGTGCGCCGGCACTCCAGGCAACCGACCGGTGCATATGCCGTGACCACATCTGGTAATGCGTCATGGGCATGACGCAACGGCGCCCAATCGGCATCGCTCAAGGTGTCTGGCACTTTGCAGTGCGGGCAAAGGGTACGCACCAGCCGCTGCGCCAGCACGCCGTTGACGGTGGAGGCGATCAGGTAATGCGGTACGCCCAGGTCGAGCAGGCGGGTGATCGCCGAGGGCGCGTCGTTGGTGTGCAGGGTGGACAGCACCAGATGGCCGGTCAGCGAGGCCTGCACCGCCATCTGCGCGGTCTCCAGGTCGCGGATTTCGCCGATCATGATGATGTCCGGGTCCTGTCGCAGCAGGGTGCGCACGCCGGCGGCGAAATCCAGGTCGATATTGGTCTGCACCTGCATCTGGTTGAATTCGGGCGCGATCATTTCAATCGGGTCTTCCACCGTGCACACGTTCACGTCCGGCGTGGCCAGCCGCTTGAGCGTGGAATACAGGGTGGTGGTCTTGCCCGAACCGGTGGGGCCGGTGACCAGCACGATGCCGTGCGGGCGGGCGACAAGTTCGTTCCAGCCTGCGGCTTCTTCCGGGCTGAAGCCGAGCTGCTCGATGCTTTTGAACGCCGAGTCGGGGTCGAAGATACGCATCACGCACTTCTCGCCAAAGGCGGTGGGCATGGTCGACAGGCGCATTTCCACCTCGCGCCCGCCCGGCGAGCGGGTCTTGATGCGGCCATCCTGCGGGCGCCGGCGCTCGGCCAGGTCCATGCGCCCCAGCACCTTGATGCGGCTGACCACGGCGGTCATCACCGACGGCGGCAGCTCGAATACCTTGTGCAGCACGCCATCGATGCGGAAACGCACCCGCCCCATGTCGCGGCGCGGCTCCAGATGGATGTCGCTGGCGCGCTGTTCGTAGGCATATTGCAGCAGCCAGTCGACGATGCTGACCACATGGTGGTCGTCGGCATTGACGTCGCCGGCGCGGCCCAGTTCCACCAGCTGCTCGAAGCTGGGCAGGCCGCTGCCGTTGCTGCCGTCGCGGGCATCGCTGCGGGCGCCGCGCACCGAGCGGGTGACGCCAAAGAACTCCATCGAGTAGCGGTGCAGGTCCAGCGGGTTGACCAACACCATGTCGATGCGGCGCCGGCTCAGGTGCTGCAGATCGGGCACCCAGTCGCGCGCCATCGGCTCGCTGGTGGCCACCAGCACGCGCTCGCTGTCCACCGCCAGCGGCAGGATGCGGTGGCGGCGCGCATAGGCGTGCGAGACCACCGCGGTGGCGCCGGCCACGTCGACGCGGGTTGGGTCGATGCGCAGGTAGCGGCTGTGGGTACGGTTGGCCAGCCACTCGGTCAGGCGCTCCAGGCTGAGCTCGCCGGTGCCCTGGGTGGCGGCCAGTTTCAGGTTGGCCAGCAGCACCAGCGGGTGCACCTCGCTGGCATTGCGCGCACCCTGGGCGGAAAAACGGATCCGCTCCTGGTCATGCGCGGCGACCAGCCCGTCGGCCAGCAAAGCACCGGCGATATTGGAAAACTGCAGTCTTCCCGGGGCGATAGCCACCTGCGGTGATGGTGCCTGAGAGCCCTCTACGGCCGCGTTTTCCACCCCAAACCCCTTGCTGGCGCGGCCATCGCGCGGTCGGTCGCTATACTAACGCACCCCTTACGTACGGCTCAGGCAGCATGTCCGCGACTCCCCCCGTTTCGATAACTTTCCAGGGACTGATCCAGACCCTCAACGATTTCTGGGCGAAACAGGGCTGTGTCTTGATCCAGCCGCTGGACCTGGAAGTGGGTGCCGGTACCTTCCACCCGGCCACTTTCCTGCGCTCGATTGGCCCGGAAAGCTGGAATGCCGCCTACGTGCAGCCTTCGCGCCGTCCCACCGATGGCCGCTACGGCGAAAACCCCAACCGTCTGCAGCGCTACTACCAGTACCAGGTGGCGATGAAGCCGAGCCCGGACAACATCCAGCAGCTCTACCTGGACTCGCTCAAGGCGCTGGGCATCGACCCGCTGGTGCACGACCTGCGCTTCGTCGAGGACAACTGGGAATCGCCGACCCTGGGTGCCTGGGGCCTGGGCTGGGAAATCTGGCTCAATGGTATGGAAGTCACCCAGTTCACCTATTTCCAGCAGGCCGGTGGCCTGGAATGCCGGCCCGTGCTGGGCGAAATCACCTATGGCCTGGAGCGGCTCTGCATGTACCTGCAGAACTGCGACAACGTCTACGACCTGATCTGGACCTACGGCCCGGACGGCACCCCGGTCACCTACGGCGATGTCTACCTGCAGAACGAGGTGGAGCAGAGCACCTACAACTTCGAGTACGCCGACGTGGAAGAAATGTTCCATCGCTTCGACGCCTGCGAGAAGGAAGCGCAGAAGCTGGTGGAAGCCGGCCTGCCGCTCCCGGCCTATGAACAGGTCTGCAAGGCCTCGCATTCGTTCAACCTGCTCGACGCGCGCCGCGCCATCTCGGTGACCGAGCGCCAGCGTTACATCCTGCGCGTGCGCACCTTGTCGCAGGCGGTGGCCAAGCTGTACGAGGCCAAGCGCCTCGAAGCGGTCGCCGCCAAGGAGGTGCAGGCATGAGCATGCAACCGCTGCTGATTGAACTGGGCGTGGAAGAGCTGCCGGTCAAGGCGTTGCCGGGCCTGGCGCAGGCCTTCTTTGATGGCGTGATCGATGGCCTGGCCAAGCGTGGGGTGGCCTTCGAACGTGGCGATGCCAAGCCGCTGTCGACCCCGCGTCGCCTCGCCGTGCTGTTGCCGGGCGTGGAAACCGAACAGCCCGAGCAGCACTCGGAAGTGTTCGGCCCGTATCTGAACATCGCGCTGGACGCCAATGGCGCGCCGACCAAGGCGCTGCAGGGTTTTGCGGCTAAAGCCGGCATCGATTGGACCGCGTTGGAACGCACCACCGACGCCAAGGGCGAGCGCTTCGTGCTGCGTTCGGTAACGCCGGGCGCGCAGACCGCCAGCCTGCTGCCGGACATCCTGCGCGAGGCCATCGCCGCCATGCCCATCCCCAAGCCGATGCGCTGGGGCAACCACGAATACGCCTTCGCCCGCCCGGTGCATTGGCTGGTGCTGCTGCACGGCAACGACATCGTGCCGGCCGAGCTGCTGGGCCTGACGTCCGACCGCTTCAGCCGTGGCCACCGTTTCATGGCCGACAAGCAGGTGTGGCTGAGCACGCCGAACGACTACGTTGAATCGCTGAAGGCTGCCAATGTACTGGTCGATGCCGACGCACGCCGCGAGCGCATCATGGTCGAGGTCAATGCCGCAGCCGCACAGGCGGGTGGCGTGGCACGCATCACCGACGACAACCTGGAGCAGGTGGTCAATCTGGTCGAATGGCCGGCGGCGGTGCTGTGCAGTTTCGAACGCGAATTCCTGGCCGTGCCGCAGGAAGCGCTGATCGAGACGATGGAGATCAACCAGAAGTTCTTCCCGGTGCTCGATGCCGGCGGCAAGCTGACCGAGAAGTTCATCGGCATCGCCAACATCGAATCCAAGGACGTGGCCGAAGTTTCCAAGGGCTACGAGCGGGTCATCCGTCCGCGCTTCTCCGATGCCAAGTTCTTCTTCGACGAAGACCTCAAGCAGGGTCTGGTGGCGATGGGCGAAGGCCTGAAAACCGTCACTTACCAGGCCAAGCTGGGCAGCGTGGCCGACAAGGTGCAGCGCGTCAGCGCGCTGGCGCAGGTGATTGCGCCGCAGGTCGGTGCCGACCCGGTACAGGCCAAGCGTGCCGCCGAGCTGGCCAAGAACGACCTGCAGTCGCGCATGGTCAACGAGTTCCCGGAACTGCAGGGCATTGCCGGTCGTCATTACGCCGTTGCCGGTGGCGAATCGCCGTCGGTGGCGCTGGCCATCGACGAGAGCTACCAGCCGCGCTTCGCCGCCGATGACATCGCGCTGTCGCCGTTGGGCAAGGTGCTGGCCATCGCCGAGCGTCTGGACACGCTGGCTGGCGGCTTTGCCGCAGGCTTGAAGCCGACCGGCAACAAGGACCCGTTCGCGCTGCGCCGCAATGCGCTGGGTCTGGCCCGCAGCATCATCGAGTCGGGTTTTGATCTGGATTTGCCGGCGCTGCTGGCCACGGCCAACGCCGGCCTGGCCGAGCGCAAGGTGCAGGCCGATGCCGGCGAGTTGCATGACTTCATCGTCGACCGCCTGAAGGGCTATTACGCCGACAAGGGCGTGCCGGCCACCCACTTCAACGCCGTCGCCGAGTTGAAGCCGGCCTCGCTGTACGACTTCGACCGCCGCATCGATGCCATCGGCACCTTTGCCCAGCTGCCGGAAGCCGAGGCACTGGCCGCAGCCAACAAGCGCATCCGCAACATCCTGCGCAAGGCCGATGGTGAGATCCCGGGCATGATCGATCCGGCCCTGCTGCGTGAACCGGCCGAGAGCGAACTGGCCGAAGCCGTGGCCGCCGCCATCGACGACACCGGCACCGCACTTGCGCACAAGGACTACGTGGCCGTGCTCGGCCGCCTGGCCCGCCTGCGCCCGCAGGTGGATGCGTTCTTCGATGCGGTGATGGTCAACGCTGAAGACCCGGCACTGCGTGGCAACCGCCTGGCGCTGCTGCGCACCCTCGGCGACCGCCTCGGCAGCGTGGCGGCGATCGAGCACCTGTCCAACTGACGCATGGACACCGGCGCCTCCTGGCAGTCCGCACAGGCCGCGCTGGCCCGGCGTGACATGCCGGAGGCGCGCCGGCATCTGCTGGCGGTGCTGGCGCAGCAACCCGCGCATGCCTATGCGCGGGTGATGCTGGCCGGCACGGTATTGGCGCAGGGCCGGCTGCGTGAGGCCGTGCAGCAGCTGCAGCAGGCCGCCGCCATCGACTACCGCGACCCTGCATTGCTGTTGCGCGTGGCGCAGGCCCTGTTGCGCGTAGGCGACAGCGAGAGCGTGGCGCGCCTGATGCGCAACGCCTGCGTGACGCAATGCAATGACAGCCCAACCCTGGCGGCATTGGCGCATGTGCTGCAGTCCTTGGGGCTGCACGCCGATGCCCTGCGGCTGATGCAGCGTGCCGCCGCACTTGGCTTCGACAATCCCGATTTCCATTATTTCCTCGGCGTGCAGCTGCAGTTCAACGGTGAACTGGACGCGGCCGAGCAGGCGCTGGCGCGCTGCCTGCAGCTGCAGCCCGCGCATGGCCGCGCCGCATTGACGCGCGCACGACTGCGCCGCTGGCATGCAGACGACAACCACGTTGATGGCCTGCGCAGGCAACTGCAGGTGGTCGCAGCCGATAGCGAAGATGCAGCTGCGATGTGGTTCGCGCTGTACAAGGAGCTGGAGGACCTGGGCGATTTCTCCCAGGCCTGGGAGGCGCTGCGGCAAGGCAATGCTTCGATGTGGCGCCGCCTGCGCCATGATCGGCTGGCAGACCGGTCGCAGCACGAGGCGATGGCAAGGCTGGCCGCAGCGGGCACGTTCCACACGGCCGGTGCAATGGATGAAGATGACGGCGCGCAGCCGATCTTCATCATCGGCATGCCGCGCTCGGGCACCACGGTGCTTGAGCGCATGCTCGGCAATCATTCGCAGATTGCCTCTGCCGGCGAACTGGGTGACTTCGCCCAACAGCTGCGCTGGGCTGCCAACCAGGCCGGTCGCGCGCTGCTTGATCCGGCATTGCTGCAGGCGCTGCCAACGCTGGACTACGCTGCGGTAGGCAAGGGTTATCTACGGCAGACGCGTTGGCGCCTGAACGGCCAACGGCGCTTCATCGACAAGCTGCCGCCCAACTACCTGCTGGCCGGCCCGATTGCGCGCGCGCTGCCGCAGGCGGTGATCGTCTACGTCAGGCGCGATCCGATGGCGGTGTGTTTCTCCAACTACCGCGCCATGTTCGGTGACTCCTATGGCTACAGCTATGACTTCGACGCACTGGCTGCGCACCACGCGGCGCATACGCAGCTGATGCAGGCCTGGCAGCAGCATCTGCCCGGGCGTGTATTGGAGATTGATTACGAAGCGATGGTGGCCGACCCCGATGCGGCGCTTGCGCAGGTGCTGGAATGCTGTGGCTTGGCGCCTGAGCAGGGTGGCAGCGACCTGACCCGCAATGCCGCCGCGACCGCAACCTTGAGCAGCGTGCAGGTGCGCGAGCCGGTGCACGCGCGCAACGTCGACGAGTGGCGTCGCTATGCCGAGCAGCTTGCGCCACTGCGCGAACGGCTGCAGGCGGGCGGATGAAACAAGAGCGGCCGTAGCCGCTCCTGTCTCCCTGCCGTTGCTTGATGCGATTTACTGGCTGCGACCGAAACGCCAGTTCATTTCCAGCATGTACGAGCGGCCATAGCCGTTGTAGTTGAAGATGTTGTAGTACGGATAGCTGGTGTAGGTGCGGTCACGCGGCGGTCGCTCGCCGGTGAGGTTGTTGGCGGTGACGCTCAGTGAGACATCATCGGTCACCGCATAGTCCACGGTCAGGTTGAAGGTGGTCCATGCCTTGACCTTGCCGGCATCATCGGCGGCATAGCCCTCGGTGGTGTCCTGCGCGGCGAAGTTGGGCGTGCGCCCGTAGCGGATGCCATACAAGGTGGTGGTCCAACCACCCATCTGCCAGCCAAGCGTGCCGCTGAAGATGTTCTTGAACTCGGAGGAATAGTACGGGTCACGCAGCAGGTCGATCACCGGGTCCTCGGGGTACTGCTGGCTCTCATGATTGAGGGTGACGTTGTAGCGGGCGCCCAGCATGAAGCTGCCCCAGCTGTCGGTGGCCCAGCGATAGTCCAGGTTGGCGGTGATGCCGCTGACGTCTTCCTTGGCGACGTTGATCGGGTTCACCGCCACCGTGTTGATCTGGTCGGGCTGCGGCGCGTTGGGGCCGGCGCGGCCGATGCGTTGCAGGGCATCCACGCAGGTGGGCGAGCTGGCATCAAGCTGGCCTTGCCGGCATGCCGATTCGTTGCGCAGCAGCAGGTCAAGGTCGAGGTCGGCGACCTTGTTGTCGATCTTGATCCGGTAATAATCGGCGCTGACCGTGAAGCTGCTGTTGGGTGACCAGACCACGCCGCCGCCCCAGGACTTGGCGGTGATCGATTTCAGGTCGCCATTGCCGGAGCGCGAGCCGCGTACCTGCTCGTCGTTGAGCGTGCATTGGCTGATCGGCACCCCCGGTTGCTCGGTGGCGCAACGATAATAATCCGGCACGAAGGTATAGAAACCGCTGTCGCCGGCAAACACATAGGCCATGTCCGGCGACTTGAACGCGGTGGCGTAGTTGGCGCGGAACAGCAGCGCGTCAATCGGGCGGAATTCCAGCGCGGCCTTGTAGGTAGCGCGTGAATCGCTGCCGCCACCGTCGTTCTTGTAGTCATCGTAACGCCCGGACAGGCTGGCGGTGAGCTTGCTGAAGATCGGCACGCGCAGTTCCACCGCCGCCGCCCAGTTGTCGCGCTTGCCCTTGCCCTGGGTGCCGCTGAGGCCCCAGAACTGGTCGCTGACCACGCGGGTGTCGGTGGGGTTGCTCCAGGACTGCTGGCCGGCCTGCAGCACGCCGGCAAAGCCGACATCGCCAGCAGGCAGGGTGAACAGCGAGGTGTTGGTGAACTGCAGGTTGACGTTCTGCGTCCAGGTCTTGGATTTGGTGCGGATCTCGCCCTGGAAGCTGCGGTACTGCTCGGGCGTCAGCGCCTGGTAGAAGCCGGCGTCGTTGGGCTCGTAGATCGGGTAGCCGTAGTACTCGCCCAGCTGCGGGCCGAGGAAGTGCTCGCGGAAGAAGTCCTCCATCTTGTCCTTCAACGGCCACCACTGACGGCTGTCGATCTGGTATTCGGAGCGGGCGTAGTAGGCGTTGTAATCCCAGTTCGATTGCCCGACCGCACCCTTGATGCCGATGGCGATGTTGTAGGAATCGGCGGTCTGGCGCTCGTTGTTGAAGTCGACATCGCCGGTTTCCTCCGGCGAGAAGATGCGCTGGTAGCTTTCCAGGTCGCCGGTGAGGCCGTTGAAGATGTAGCCGCTGGTATCCAGCGACGGCTGCCAGAAGCGTGAGCCCGAGTTGCTCTCGTTCTTGGTGCGGTTCATCAGCAAGGTGGCGTAGATATCGGTGCTGTCGTTGAGCGCGTAGTTCAGGTTGGCATAGCCGGCCGCGCTGCGTTCCTTGTTGAGGATGGTCGAGTACCCCGGCTCATAGCGGCTGCCGCAGTAGTTGCCGCGGCCCGGGCGGGTGTCATAGATGGTGGTGCCACCAAACAGGCCGGCCAGCGGTGCGCAGGCCGCAGCACCCGGATCGATATAGGCGCCATTGCTGGCGTTGTGCACAAAGGTGCGGCTGCCATAGCGGGCGTCGGCGTCGGGACTGTCGTTGGTGGAGTCGAAGTCCTTGCGGTTGAAGCCGTAGATCGGGTCCTGGTTGCTCAGCTGCAGGCCGGCGGTCAGGTCCAGCTTGTCCCAGCTGTGGCCGCTGGTCAGCTGGAAGCGCTGGTTGCTGCCGCCGCCGCCGTCATAGCTGCCCATGCGGAAACTCATCTCGGTGCCGTCCAGCCGCTTCTTGAGAATGATGTTGACCACGCCGGCGATCGCGCTGGAACCGTAGACCGAGGATTGGTTGCCCGGGGCGATGTCGATGCGCTCGACCATGGAGGTCGGGATGCTGGCCAGGTCGACGAAGTTGCTCTGGCCGTTGTAGAGCAGGGGGTAGTCGGCCATCGGCCGGCCGTCGATCAGCACCAGGGTGAAGCCGGGGTCCAGGCCAAGCAGGCTGATCGGTTTGGCCGAGGAGGTGAAGCCGCCGGAGAACTGGCTGTCCTGCACCGCACCGGTGGCCAGCGGCTGCGAGCGCAGCACCTCGTAGACGTCCTTGAAGCCCTGCTTCTGGATGTCCTGGGCGGTGATCGAGGTGACGGGGGTGGCAGTCTCGACCTGCACCTGCGGAATCAGCGAGCCGGTGACGGTGATCTTGTCGAGGGTTTCAACGTTTCGTTTGCTTGCATCGTCCTGGGTCTGGGCGAACGCAAAGGGCGTATACGCAGCAAGGGCGGCGCACACAGCCGTGCTCAGGAGTTGTCGTTTCATCGTGGGTACCTGGACTTGGGAAAGTGCCTGGCCCAGTCAACCGGTCGCTTCCTTGCAGGAACGCACCAACCCGGGACATCTTCACCACGTGTTCTAGGAACCGGAGCGGCTGGGTGTTTACGATAATTTAACTGTACCTGTCAACGTGGCGTGACGGTCCAGACAGGTAGCGCGGCGGGAGGGCCGGCTTTTGGGGTTGCGTGATGGCCCCCGGCGCAAACGGGTCAGGTGTCGCCTGGTTGCCTGCCCCTCATGTAGTGCCGAGCCATGCTCGGCAGAGGCGTTATCGGGAGAGCTTCCTGCCGAGCAGGGCTCGGCACTACTGGGCGTTGCTGGGGGGCTTCTTGCCGAGCATGGCTCGGCACTACATGGGCGTTGCTGGGGGAGCTTCTTGCCGAGCATGGCTCGGCACTACATGGGCGTTGCTGGGGGGCTTCCTGCCGAGCATGGCTCGGCACTACTGGGGGAGCTTCTTGCTGAGCGTGGCTTGGCACTACATTGGTGGTGGAATGAGGGCCGTGTGATTTTGCGGGTCATGTTCAGACCGGTATGCTGACGCGCATGCAGCTATCTCGAATCACCCCGCTCCTTCTGTTTCTGGCATTGCTGGCGGCAGCTCCGCTCGCGCATGCCCGCGGCACCATTGAAAAAGTCCAGATCAAGGGTCTGGACAAGGGTGACGACGCTGAAATCATCGAAAACATCGAGGTTTCACTGTCGGTCTATGACGCTATCGGCAAGGTGCAGGGCGAGTCCCGGCTGGAATATCTGCTGTCGCAGGCCGAGCGGCAAACGCGGACCGCGTTGGAGCCGTTCGGTTTCTACAACCCCAAAATCACCGTTGAAGCGCCGCGTACCGGCGATACCCTGCAGGTGCTGATCCAGGTCGACAAGGGTGAGCAGATCAAGGTCCGCACCGAGGAGCTGTTCATCACTGGCCCGGCCTCGCGCGACAAATATCTGCAGGAAGACATCGAGGCCTTCCAGCCCAAGACCGGCGAGGTCTTCGATTCGGTCAACTACGAAGCCAGCAAGATCAAGATCACCCGCCGGCTGGCCGAGCGTGGTTACTTCGATGCCGATTTCACCCAGCGCAAAGTGGAAGTGACGCGCGCCGAGAATGCCGCCGACATCTTCCTCACCTGGGACAGCGGCCGCCGCTACAACATGGGCCCGATTTCCTTTGAGCAGGATTACTTCCGCCCGGACCTGTTCGAGCCGCTGGTGTATTGGGAGCAGGGCAGCTACTGGCATGAAGGCAAGCTCGACCGCCTGCGCGAGTCGTTGACCAAGCTCGATTACTTCAGCGTCATCGACATCCAGCCGCATCCGGAACAGGCCGATGACAACGGCGAGGTGCCGGTCAACGTCAAGCTGACCCGCGCCAAGCGCACCATCTACACCGCCGGTCTGAGCTACGGCAGCGAGAGCGGCCCGGGTGTGCGCGGCGGCGTCGAGCGTCGCTACGTCAACCGCCGCGGGCACAAGCTCACCACCCAGCTGGATTACGCGCAGAAGCGCAAGAGCTTCATCACCAGCTACCGGGTGCCGGGCTTCCGTTGGCTGGATGGTTGGTACACCTATGCGGTCAGCGCCTATGACGAACAGACCGACTACATCGACCTGCGCAACATCAAGCTGATCGCCAGCCGCAGCGGCGAGATCAACGAGTACTGGACCGCCATCGTGTCGATGAACGCCCTGCGCGAACGCTGGCGCTACAGCTCCGGCGATGCGTTCAATGCAGCGGTCTACAACTATTCAACGCTGGTCTACCCGCAGCTCACCGCCGACTATGTCGATGTCGATGACAAGAGCTTCCCGCGCCGTGGCATGAGCGGCAACGCCACCCTGCGCGGTGGCATTGAAGGAGCCGGTTCGGATACCAGCTTCATCCAGGCCGACGCCACCGTGCGCTGGTACATCCCGTTGGGCGAGACGGACCGCCTGATCCTGCGCGGGCAGGCCGGTACCACCTGGACCAGCGATCTGGTGTCGATGCCGCCCAGCCTGCGCTATTTCGCCGGTGGTGACCGTTCCATCCGTGGTTATGCCTACCGCGAAGTCGGGCCACGCACGCCGGCACCGGACAAGTACGCACTCGGTGCCAAGAATCTGGTGATCGGTTCGGCCGAGTACGAGCATTACTTCGGCGGTGGCCCGTGGGGCGGCGCGGTGTTCGTCGATACCGGCAGCGCGTTCGACAACACCATTGATCTGCATACCGGCGTGGGTTTCGGCGTGCGCTGGAAATCGCCGGTGGGCCCGGTCCGCATCGATATCGCACACGGCTTGAACAACCCCGATTCGCAGTTCCAGCTCTACCTCAACATCGGAGCTGACCTGTGAGCCGCCGTCCCGACGACGTGAGCCCGGAAGAACGCGAGGCGCGCATCGCCGAGCTGCGGGCCAAGCGCAAGGCGCGCCTGCGCACGCTGGCGATCCGCAGCGGCGTCACCATCACCGTGCTGGTGTTGCTGGGCCTGTTTGCCCTGTATTGGCTGCTGCAGACGGTGGCCGGGCGCGAGGTATTGCTGGCGCAGGTGGTGGCACGGCTGCCGGCCGGTTCCTCGCTGACCTGGAGCAAGGCCGAAGGCCCGCTGGCCGGGCCACTGATCCTGCATGACCTGGATTTCCGCTACAACGATCTGCATTTCACCGCCGCACAGGCCTACCTGGATCCGGACATCCGCCCGTTGCTGGGCCGCAAGCTGCGCCTGGATGCTTTGCGCATCAGCGATGCCACGCTGGAACTGGGCCCCTCCGAAGACAAGCCGTTCGAGCTGCCGCGCTGGCCGGATGTGCTGCCGGCCATCGAGCTGCCGCTGGCCCTGCAGGCCGACACCATCGTGATCGATGGCCTGCGCATCACCCAGCTGCAGCAGCCGATCATCGACATCACCCGCATCCGTGGCGGGCTGGAAGCGGCCGATGGCGAGTTCAGCGCCAGCCAGCTCAAGGTCAACAGCAACCTGGGCGATTTCCGCATCGACGGCCATTATCTGCCGCGCGAGGACTACGCCACCGACCTCACCGTGCGCGCGCTGATGCCGCCGCGTCCGGGCCAGCCTGCGGCGCGCCTGGGCCTGGTCGCTCGCGGTGACCTGGCGCATATGGAAGTAGCCATTGCAGGTTATGCACCCAAGCCGCTGCACGTCAGCCTGATCCTGGACGGCCGCACCGATCCGGTCTGGAATGTGGCCGCGCGCAGCGAGCAGCTGGACATCGGCCAGGTGGTACCGGCGCAGTTCCTGGCCGAAGCCCCGGCACCGCTGGCGCTGGATTTCACCGCGCGTGGGCGCGGAGGCCAGGCCAAGCTGCAGGGCCGGGTACGCCAGGGCGAGAACGAACTGGTGCTGGCGCCGTCCAATGTCGCCATCGAAAACCAGGTGCTGACCGTTTCACCTTTGGTTGCCGAAGCCTTCGGTGGCAGCGTGCGCCTGCAGGGCACCGCTGATTTCACCGATGCGCAGAATCCCGGCTTCCGCTTTGCGGTGGTGGCCAACCAGCTGACCTACATCCCGGAGCCGGACCCGAGCTCGCCGGACAGCACGCCGGTGCCGCTGCACCTGAAGGAAGCGCGGCTCGGCGTGGCCGGCAACCTCAAGAACTGGGCCGCGGTCGGCAAGGCCGATGTCGCGCGTGAAGCACAGGACGCCAACCTGGATTTCGACGTGCGTGGCAACGACCAGCAGGCCCATATCGAACGGCTCAAGGCGACCACCCCCGGCGGGGCGCTGGAATTGAAGGGCTCGGCAGCATGGGCGCCGAGCTTGGCCTGGGATGTGGAAGCGAGCCTGGCCAAGTTCGACCCGGGCTATTTCGTCCCCGGTTGGGAGGGCAATCTGTCCGGCACGCTCGCTTCCAAGGGCAAGCAGTTGCCGGCAGTGGCTGGCAGCACCGACATGCGCTTTGAAGCCACGTTGGACGTACCGCAGATCAACGGCATGCTGCGCGGCCGCCGTGTCGATGCACGCGCAAAGCTCGCGCTGCAGGGCACCCAGGGCGAAGGCAATGTGCGGCTGGTGATGGGCGACAGCCAGATCGAGGCCAAAGGCAAGGTCGGTGATCGCCTGGATGTGGACGCACGGCTGCAGCCGCTGCATCTGTCCGATCTGCTGCCCGGTGGCAGCGGCAGCCTGGCCGGTACGCTGCAGCTGCGCGGCACCCCCAGCCAGCCCGACATCAGCGCCGATCTGCGTGGCAACGGCCTGCAATGGGACGACTGGAAAGCGCAGCAGATCAGCATCACCGGCCGCCTGCCGTGGCGCGGTGACAGCGGCGCACTGCAGATTCATGGCAGCGCGGTCGAAGTCGGCATGCTGCTGGACCAGGTCAACATCAATGCACGTGGCAGCGTGCAGAACCTGCAGCTCGATGCCGATACCCGCAACGAGCTCGGTGCGGTAGCGCTCAGCGGCAGCGTGCGGCAGCAGGGCCAGGCCTGGCGCGGCGAGCTGGCGTCGCTGCGCATCGCCCCGGTCAAGGGCGCGCCATGGCAGCTGCGGCAGCCGGCCGCCTTCAATGTGCAGGGCAGCAACTTCACCCTGGCCAATGCCTGCCTGGGCGCGGACACCGGCGGTGCCCTGTGCGTTGCCGCCAACTGGCCGCGCGAAGGCCTGCAGCTGCGGGGCGACGCCTTGCCGCTTGCGCTGGTGCAGCCTTGGCTGCCGCCCAACGAAGGCCGCCGCATGTACCTGCGTGGCGAGCTCACCCTGGACGGCAACATCCGCCCGCGCGGCAATGCTTGGGAAGGCGCCTTCAAGGTGGCTTCGGCAGAAGGCGGCATCCGCCTGGGCGACAACGCCCGTGGCGAGCTGGTGCGTTACGACAATTTCTCGTTGAACGTGGACATGCTGCCCAACAGCATCAAGGGTTACCTGGGTGTCGGTTTCAAGGGCGACGGCTTCATCGACGCAAAAGTGCAGACCGGTTGGGAGCCCAATGCGGCGCTGACCGGCGAGTTGTACATGAACATCGCACGGCTGTACTGGCTGGAGTTGTTCTCGCCCGACCTAGTGCGGCCGCAAGGCCTGATCGAAGGCCACGTCAGCCTGCGCGGCACACGTTCGCAACCGACCTTGGGTGGCGAGGCCAAGCTCAGCAACTTCACCGGTGAGCTCCCCGCACTGGGCCTGACGCTGAGCGAAGGCACGGGCATGTTCGTCGCCCAGCCTGACGGGTCGGCGCGCATCAGCGCCTCGACCAAGACCGGTGGCGAAGGCGCATTGCAGGTGGACGGTGGGCTGTCCTGGTTTGGCGACGCGCAACCGCTGCAGCTGCATATCCACGGCGACAAGGTGCTGCTGGCCAACACCAGCGAACTGCGCGTGGTTGCCAACCCGGACCTGAACTTCACCCTGGCCGGCACCGCGATGGAGCTGCGTGGCAGCGTGCATGTGCCTGAGGCCCACCTGGACCTTGAGCGCCTGGATCGCGGCACCTCGTCCTCGGAAGACATCGTCGTGCTGGATCCGGTGGATCCGGAAGAGGGCCCGTCCTCGCCGCTGGACATGGACCTGACCGTCAGCCTCGGTGACAAGGTCAAGATGAGCGGCTTCGGCCTGAAGGGCGCGCTGACCGGGCGGATGCAGGTGCGTGCACGGCCGGGCCGCGAAATGACCGCCAACGGCGGCCTGGAAGTCAGCGGCCGCTACAAGGCTTACGGCCAGGACCTGACCATCACCGACGGCCAGCTGTTGTGGAACTACGGTGTGGTCTCCGACCCGCGCATCAACATCAAGGCCGAACGTGCGATTGGTGATGTCACCGCTGGTATCACCGTCACCGGCCGCGCACAGCAGCCGAAGGTGGACGTGTGGTCGAACCCGGCGATGTCGCAGTCCGAATCGCTGGCCTATCTGGTGCTGGGGCGCAGCCTGAGCATGGCCAGCAGCGACCAGGCACAGCAGGTCAACGCGGCCTCGGCGGCGCTGTCGGCCGGCAGCGGCCTGTTGGCCGCGCAGGTGGGCGCCAAGCTTGGCCTGGATGATGCAGGCGTCAGCCAGTCACGCGCCCTGGGCGGCTCAGTGATCGGCGTGGGCAAGTACATCACGCCCAAGCTCTACATCGGCTACGGCGTTTCGCTGGTCGGCAGTGGCTCGGTGCTGACCCTGAAATACCTGCTGCGTCGCGGCTTCGACATCGAAGTGGAATCGTCCACGGTTGAAAACCGCGGCTCGGTGAACTGGCGCAAGGAGCGTTGAGGCGCGGCACAGCCGCGCTGTGGCTGTTGCGCGGGTTGGGCGAGCTGCAATGTGTGCACCTTGTAGGAGCGGCGTAAGCCGCGAAACCAGCACTCCCTCCGCAGCCTTTGGCGCATAGCACCGGCCGAAGACGCTTCGCCGCGAAGCCACACTTCGGTGGCTTCGCGGCTCACGCCGCTCCCACAGCTCCCACAGCAGGCAGGCGCCGGCAACACGCAAGCTGATAGCAATCCCGTGTGCACCTTGTGGGAGCGGCGTAAGCCGCGAAACCGGGCTTGCGTCCGCAGCCGGTAACGCATTGCAGTGGCCGAAAGCAGGCTCCATCGCAAACTGACGCAGCAGTAGCTTCGCGGCTTACGCCGCTCCCACAACTTCCACAAGAAGCTTGCGCCGGCTGCACGCAAGTTGCTTGCAACCCCATTCTTGTAGGAGCGTCGTAAGCCGCGAAACCGGGCTTGCGTCCGTAGCCGGTAATGCATTGCAGTGGCCGAAGGCGGGCTCCATCGCAAACTGACGCAGCAGTAGCTTCGCGGCTTACGCCGCTCCTACAGCAGGGCTTCAGTGCATTGCGGTTGCGTTGTTGCGTGATCCGCGTCGCCACAAGCGCAGCCAGCTATCCCGGAGCCAGAACACCAGCGCCAATCCCGCGACCAGTTCCCCAAAGGCCAGCAGGAACATCAGCAGTTGAACGGTGATACCGCCCATCAGCACGATCGCCAGGAACCAGATAGTCAAGGGCATCTTCCAACGGTACACGTGGCGGCCGCGTCGCCAGTGGCGCCAGGCTGCCAGCATCAGCGTCAGCCATGCCAGCACGCTGCCGGCCAGGCGCGCGTGTGCCAGATGGATGAGCAGCACGCTGCTTACGCCAAGTATCGGGATCAACCAGCGATGCAGGACTGCGTAGCCAGGTCGCGGGTGCTCGTCAGCGGAAATCCAGCGCATCATCTCCAACCAGCAAGGGATGAGTGCACGCGCGGCCAACAAGATGCCGCCGCCGTAAGCGCCTGCGCGCAAGGCGCCAGGTAGCCTTGCCATGTTGCTGTCTGCCGGCGCGCGAAGGCCCAGCAGGGCCCAACCCAGCAGCACCAAAAGCAGGAAGCCCACGCCGAGCAGCAAGCCTTGCAGCAGCGCCAGTTGCATGCGCGGGCCGGCCGGCTTGCTGTAATCGCTGAGCGAGGACCAGAACGCTACCTGCGCGGGCTGCAGCGGCGCGGGGACGTTGCCGTCGCCTGCAACACCAAGGCGTTCCAGCAGACGGTTGACCTGCACCGTGCGCCAAGGGGGAACCGCCGACCACAAGGCCTGCCAGGGCTGCCAGGGGCGGGTCAGGCGCTGCAGTTCCCGCTTGGCGTCAGCGGCGGTGACGTGCCTGCCGTAGCCGCGCAGATGCCGGGCCAGATCACTTGCCCCGGCGGGTTGCAGCATCCAGTTGCGATGCAGGCGTTGGCGGCATTGTTGGATGCGGACCGGATCAACCCCGTTATCCACTTCATCCCAACGAAAAAAACGGATCAGTACGTCGAAGCTTTCATTCCGAATGGGCGCATCGTGATTGAACAGGTGCATAGCCAGCAATACGCCGACACGCGGCTTTTCCAGCAACGACCACAGCTCCGGCCTGTTCTGCAGCCAAGCTTCAAAACGGCCAGCCTCGGTGAGGAACGCTTGGCCGAGGATGAGCTGGATCATTGCATCGGTATCGAGCAACGGCGCGATGATCGGGAGGTCCGGCATCTGCACGCCAGCTACCGTGCTGTCCACGCCGGTGGCAGGAGTGCCAGCCGACGGACCGGGGGCCGGTTCAGCGTCGGTGCTGACTTCCGGCAGCGTCTGGGTGTCGCTGCCGGTGAGTTGTACTGGATCACGAAGCTCGCTGAATGCTGCAACGGCAGGGATCGCCGGCAGCTGTGAGTTCGCTGTCGGATTGTCCGTAGTTGCAGGTGCCACAGTCAGAACATGAGGCCCCGGATCAGCCTCGGTGCTGACTTCCCGCAGTGCCGGGAAGTTGCTACCTGTGAGTTGCACTGGATCATGCAGCTCGCCGAACGCGGTGCTCTCGCTGCTGGAGAATTCGGTGCCCGGCATCAAATTTGCGGATGCGAACCGAGCATCCGGCTCATCCGCGGCGTCGGCCAGTGGAGCTTGGCTCTGCGTAGGATCGTCCTGCGCGGCCTCTTCCTCCTCCCATAGCACTCGGTACTGAGCCCATTCCAGTGCTGATTTGTAAGCCTCGTGCAGTTGCTGGAACGCCTCGGGATCATCATCCGGACGAGTGATACGCAGCCGCTTCGCATATGCACGCTTGACCGTGCGCTCATCCGCATCGGGCGCCAGCTCCAACAGCGCGTAGGCCCAGTTCACAGTGAGCGTTCCAATGCATCCAATGCCTCATCCAGCTCGCTTCGTTGCTGATCGACCAGTCGCGTATCCTGGCTCTCCAGCACCTGCCGGAAGTGCGCGAGCCAACGCTGCAGGCGCTCGCGGTCATCGATGCTTTCCTCATAGAGGCGCTCGGCACGCGCAAGTACCGCAAGGTTGAGCTGCTGGTCACGAGGGTGGATTTTCAGTGATTGCAGGTTCTGCAGTCGTTCGCGGATATCTTCCGCTGACAGCAAGCCCGGGTTGCGCTCCAGGATCAGCTCATGGCGTGCGTTGCTTGAGTTCTCGGTCACTTCGACCTGCAGCAGGCCGTTCATATCGTAGGTGAAACGGGCAGTAACACTGCGATCAGCATCGGTCGCGCGGGTGGAGAGTGGTACGCGCAACTCCCCCAGTTTGATGTTCTTGTCCACCATCGGGCTCTCGCCCTGGTAGATATCGATCAGGATGTGATTCTGCTGCGGATTGGCAGGGTGGAAGCTGTCCTCGCGGCTGACCGGAACCACGCTGTTGCGTTGGATGATGGGGTGGAAGTAACCCGGGTGCATCTGACCATCCGGGCCTTGCCTCGATACCTGGGTCCCCAGTGTGTAAGGGCAGACATCGGTAAGCACGATTTCCTGCAGGCTCTGGTCACGGGCTTTCAGTCCGCCGGCTACCGCGGCTCCCAAGGCGATCGCGTGGTCAGGATGGATGTGTCGCAGCGGTAGACGCCCGAACATGCGTGCGACCAGACGACTGATCATCGGCATGCGCACCGCGCCTCCGACCAGGATGATGTTGTCCAGCGCGTCCGGCTTGAGACGGGCATCGCGAATGGCGCGTTCGATCGGTGTACGCATGCGTTGCAGCAGCGGAGCGCACAGCTGTTCGTAGCGCGACTCTTCCAGCGTCCAGCCCAGGTCCTTGCCACCTATGTTCACTTCAACACTGGCGTGTGTTTGCTGGCTGAGTTCACGCTTGAATTGCTCCAGACGGCGCACCAGCTGCGCACGCTCGGCAGCGGTTACCGAAGCAGGAGCGAGCTTGAGCTCGGTGTGGAACGCATTGACCAGCACCTCCAGAAAATCCTCACCGCCGAGGAAGTTGTCACCTGCGCTGGCATGCACTTCGACGATGCCGTCGAACAGTTCCAGCACCGACACGTCGAAGGTACCGCCGCCCAGGTCCAGCACCAGGATGCGGCCCTCTTCGTCGCGCTGCTGCAGGCCATAGGCCAGGGCGGCGGCGGTGGGTTCGTTGATCAGGCGCTCGACGCGGATGCCGGCCAGTTGGCCGGCCGCACGGGTGGCCTTGCGCTGGGCATCGGAGAAATAGGCCGGCACGCTGATCACCGCTTCCTCGACCTTGTGCCCGAGTGCGGCTTCGGCATCGGCCAGCAGCGAGCGCAGCACCAGTGCGGACAATTCTTCCGGGCGGAAGCGGTGTGCGCCCAGCCGCGTTTCGCGCTCGGTGCCCATCCAGCGCTTGAAGTGGGCAACACTTTCACCGGGATGGCTGACCAGCCGATCACGCGCGGCCTGGCCGACCAGCACCGCGCCATCGGCGACACTGACCACCGAGGGCGTCAGCACCTGTCCGTGCGGATTGGGGAAGAGTGCCGGGCCATCGGCAGTGTGCATGCCGATGGACGAATGTGTGGTGCCCAGATCTATACCAACGATCATCCCTGACTGCCCTGTCCTGATTAAGAGAAGAATTGTAGGCAAGCGCAGGCCCTGGAGCCACATTCAGGTGTTTTGAGGTTGCTGGCCTGCGCTTGCACGGCTACTGTCGGCGGCTGTTCTGTAATCCGCTGGAGATCCGATGACGCGTAAACCGCTTACCGCCGCGCTGGCGCTGGGCATGAGCCTGGCCGCTGTTGCCGCCCACGCCAACGAAGGCATGTGGATGCCGACGCAGTTGCCTGAGCTGGCCAAGACGCTGAAGGACGCCGGCTTCAAGGGCGACCCCAGGCAGTTGGCCGATGTCACCGCGCCGCCGTTGAGCGCAGTGGTGCGCGTTGGCGGCGGCACCGGTTCGTTCGTCTCCGACGACGGCCTGCTGTTGACCAATCATCACGTGGCCTATGGCGTCATCCAGTACAACGCCAGCAAGGAGCACAACATCATCGATGAGGGCTTCATCGCCCAGGGCCGCGACGACGAGCGCGCCGCCAATCCGGATTACCGGGTGCTGGTGACGGTGGGCTTCGACAAGGTCACCGATGAGGTACTCAAGGACGCACGCGGCAAGACCGGGCGCGCGTATTTCGACGCGGTGGAAAGCGCGCGCAAGCGCATTGTTGCCGACTGCGAAGTGGAAGGCCGGGTGCGCTGCTCGGTAGCCAATATGTACTACGGCAGCGATTTCTACTGCATCCGCCAGTTGGAGCTGACCGACATCCGTCTGGTCTATGCACCGCCGCGTGCTATCGGCAACTACGGCGATGAAATCGACAATTTCATGTGGCCACGTCACACCGGCGATTTCACCTTGCTGCGTGCCTACGTAGGCAAGGATGGCAAGCCGGCGCCGTACAGCAAGGACAATGTGCCCTACCAGCCGCCGGCACACCTGAAGATGGCGCTGGACGGCCCGAAGGAAGGCGATTACGCGATGCTGGCCGGTTACCCGGGCACCACCTATCGCCTGCGCACTGCTGACGAGTTCGCCAACCAGATCGATACCGTGCTGCCGCGGCGCGTCGAGGTGTTCCAACAGCTGATCGATGTCATCGAAGCGCAGGGCAAGACCAATGCCGATGCGCGCACCCGTTATGCCTCGCAGCTGCAGTCGCTGAAGAACAACCGCAAGCGTGCTGCCGGTGAACTCGAAGGCCTGCTGCGCAGCGACGCCAAGAGTCAGCGTGCGCAGGACGAGCAGGCGATGCTGGCCAGTGCCGATGGCAAGTACAAGGCCGATATCGATGCGCTGTTCGCGTCGTTGGCGGCCGGGCAGCAGGCCGGCGCCAGCGAGTTCCTGCTCAGCACCTTGTCGGGCCAGACCCAGCTGCTGCGTTCGGCACTGCTGCTTGAGCGCCTGCGCATCGAGTCGGCCAAGCCCGACGCACAACGCGAGAGCGGCTACCAGCAGCGCGATCATGCCTTGATCGAAGGTGTGCTCAAGCAGGTGCAGCGCCGCTACGATCCGGCCACCGAAAAGGCGTTGATCAGCGCATTGATGCTGCGTTACCAGCAGCTGCCCGATGACCAGCGCGAGCCTGGCTACGACGATGTTTTTGGGCGCACGCCGCAACAGCTGACCCAGCGCCTGGAGGCACTGTACAAGGGCACCGGCCTTGGCACCGAAGAGGCACGCCTGTCGCGCTTCGCCGCCGCACGGCAAGGCCAGGCGGCGGCTGCGGACCCGTTGATGCAGGCTGCAGCGATGCTGGTCCAGGCGCAGATTGCGGCCGAGGCCAAGGGCAAGGAACGCGAAGGCGAACAGCTGCGCCTGCGCCCGTCCTACATGCAGGCTTTGTTCGCCTGGCGCGCATCGCAGGGCAGGGCGGTATACCCGGACGCCAACAGCACCCTGCGCATCAGCTACGGCAAGGTCGAAGCGCTGCAGCCGCGTGATGCGGTCAGCTACGCGCCGGTCACCACCGTGGCCGGCATTGTCGAGAAGAACACCAATACGGTGCCGTTCGACGCGCCCAAGCCGCTGCTGGCGGCGATCGCCAAGGGTGACTTCGGCAGCACCGCCGATCCAGTGCTGAAGACCCAGACGGTCAACTTCCTGACCAACCTGGATACCACCGGCGGCAACTCCGGCTCGCCGGTGCTCAACGCCAAGGGCGAGCTGATTGGCCTGAACTTCGATTCCAACTGGGAATCGGTCAGCGCCAGCTGGTGGTTCGACCCGCGCTACAAGCGTGCGGTACACGTGGACATGCGCTATCTGCGCTGGCTGCTGGCCAAGGTGTACCCGGCGCCGGCGCTGCTGCAGGAAATGGGCGTGCCGGCGGAGTAAGCGGCACGGGGCAGGGCGGCGCGCAAGTGCCGCCCTTTTTTCATTCATAAAACCGCATGTACCCTGTTTCAGCGGTAACTGACATTACGCTAGGCTAAAATCCCAGATATACGTGGGCTGTTTCCTTAGGCCCGACAGGGAGAGTGTGTGGCATCGGATCTGAACTTGGCGCCCATTGGCGCGGCCAATCCCATGGCCTTGGCGCCGTTACGTATCTGGATTGTCGGCAACCTGGAACTGCTACAGCCGCTGTTGCCCTACGGTGCCCAGATCCAGGCCCTGGACAGCGTTGAGGCGCTGTACCGCGAGCTGGTGATCGTCCCCTGCGACATCGTCGTGATCGATACCACGCGGGTCCGCACAGGCATGGTCGAAACCGTCGAACACCTGCGCCGCCGTGATGACCTGGGCGTGGTGCTGCTGGTGGACCCGCTCACCCCGCAGCTGATTGCCGAAGGCCTGTGGGCTGGCGCCGACGCCTGCCTGCCGCACCGGCCGGAACCCGAATTCCTGGCGGCCAAGCTGTATAGCCTGCGCCGGCGCCTGCCCGGTGAAGCCGCGCAGCTGGTGGAAAACCTGGCTTCCGGCAACGACAACGGCAGTTGGTCGCTGGAATCCGATGGCTGGGACCTGCGTGGGCCCAATGCACAGGTGCTGGCGCTGACCGAGGCCGAACGCGCATTTCTCACTTTGCTGTTCTCCTCGCCGGCCGAAACCGTGGCCCGCGAGCGCCTGATCGCCGCCCTCACCGACCAGCCCTGGAGCTTCGATCCGCACCGGATCGAGGTGCTGGTGCACCGCCTGCGCAACCGCGTGCAGGCAGCCACCGGCTGTACCCTCCCGGTCCGCGCAGTTCGGGGTGCCGGTTACCGTTTGACGGTCTAGTTCACAGTTTTAGATTCAGGGTCGATTCACTGACTTGAAGATGCGCCTGTTCACATTTGTGAGAGGCGCCATGCGTAAAACCCACGTGAAATCAACGTGATAGGGATGTGATGCGCAATGCATCAAGTCCGTTACGAAAGCAAGTGAGATTTTCCGTCATTCAACGGAACTGAATACGCCCGGGCGCGCCGTAAGAATCGCCGCCAACACGGGCACCCCCACGGTGCCGACTTGGCAGTTCGTTTTGGGGCGAACTGTCTGACCACACGAATTTTCCCCGGGCTGCCATCTGGCGGCCTGTGCGCGCAGCGTTTGCACGAGGTTTGCACGGTGAACAAGCATTTCAAGCAGGACAGGGACGTCAGCCACTCTTCCGGTGTGCCCACAGCGGGCCGTCCGCCACGGAGTTGGCTGCGGAAGGCGTACCACGGTGGCCTGCGCGGGTTGGCGGCATTGGGGTTGATGGCCGGTTTGATGGCAGCGGCACCTGCGGCGCAGGCGTACAACGTCGGCCTGTCCTCGTTCCAGGATTCGACCAGCCCCTGGCTGATGGCCAATGGCGACCCGTCCGGTACCAATGAGGGCAGCAACCTGACGCCGCTGGGCGGCATCGTGGTCTATGACGCGGTGGTCGCCAACATCGAGGCCAGTGCTGTTTCGGACATTGCGGCGGTCTTCGACATGGCGCCGGGCATGACGGTCTACGAAATCCCATCCAACTGCAGCAGCCAGACAGCAAGCTCCGGCGCGTTGCGCATCGTCTGCACGTTTACCTCGTTGCCTGCACTGGGCACCGAGGCATTCCAGCTGAAGATGGCCACCAGCGGCATGGTCAAGTCGGTTGTCAATGTGCATGGCGCGGTGGGCCTGGCCAGCCAGGCGCCGACGCTCAATGAAAGTGTGCAGGCGCTGGATCCGGCGACGCACCCGTTCTTCCAGGGCGACAGCAATATCAGCAACAACAAGCTGACCGACAACACCACGCTGACCGACTCCGCCGATCTGGAGCTGGTCAAGACCAGCAACCCGGCGGCACCCGGCAGTGTCATTGGTGGCGGCGAAGTCACTTACACGTTGACCGTCACCAACAAGGGGCCGGGCCCGGCAAGCAACTTCAATGTTGCCGATTCGCTGCCGTCCGGCTTCACCGTGGTCGCGGGCAGTTTCCAGGGAGCGGGGTGGGCCTGGAATGCCGCCACCACCACCGCCACCCATGCCACTGGCTTGGCGGCAAATGCCACCACCACTTTCAGCTTCAAGGCAAAGGCCGACATCTCGGCCGGTGATGTCACCAACCACGCGCTGGTCACCTCGGTCGGCACCATCGATACGCAGCCGAACAACAACGCCGCCCAGGCTGACACCCGCGTCAGGCCCGGCGCGGATCTGGGCGTGGATATTGCGTGGAGCAAGAGTCCAGCCACCACGGACCAGCCGCTGGATCTGAAGATCACCGTCACCAACAAGGGGCCGGAGACGGTCAACGATGCCGTCATCAAGGGCAGCCTGCCTGCAGGCATGCCGTGGAACGGCGCGGATGTCAGCCAGGCACCTGGCTGGGCATGCGTCCCCGATGTGGCCGGTGCCGACCCGGTGCTCTTCACCTGCACCCGCCAGCCAGGCTTCAGCAAGTCCAACACCGGTGAAGTGATCACCATCAACACCACGGCGCCGACCACGCCCGGCGATTACACCGCGTCGGCAACGGTGGATTCGGCTCTGCTTGAAGACCCGGTTACCACCAATGACAGCGACAGCGCCACCGTCTCGGTGCTGGCCGATGGTGCCGACCTCGCGCTGGGCAAGAGCAAGGTCAACCTGCAATCGTTGACCGATCCCGAGCTGGCACCGAACAAGGTGCCTGCAGGCAATACCGTGGCCAGCGACATGCTGTCGCGGTTGACGCTGCACAACAATGGACCAGCCGATGTTATCGGCAACGCCGAGATCCAGGAGCTGCTCGCTGAAGGCGAAGAGTTCAAGGGTGTCCGCAACGGCAACTTCGACTGTACCGCCGTGCCTGCGGCGTGGAGCAGCGGCGTCCGCCAGTTGGTGACCTGTACGCTGAAGGCTGCTGCCTATCCGTTCAAGCTTGGGCAGACGCAGTCCCTGGAACTGATCACCCGTGCGCGGGAGCTGCCGACAGGCGGTGCCGGCGCTCTACTGGTCAACAATGCCTGCACCGGCGGCACCATGCCGAACGGCTATGTTGGTTCAGCGATCGCCAATGAACCGACCACCAGCACGGGCGTGAACGCTGACAAGGTCACTGCCAACGACTGTGCCAATGGTGATGGTGTTGCAGTCACCCAGGGCGTGGCCAATCTGAAGGTGAGCAAGGAAACCCGCGCCCCGACTGCTGGCGACCGTGTGTTGAAGGTTACCGACACCGAGATGAGCTACATCATCACGGTCACCAACACCGGCGATGCCACCGCCGGCGTGGTGGTGAACGACAAGATCCCTGGTTGGTCGAGCTTCACCAAGGCGACGGTGACCAACACTGAAAATTGGGACTGCACGGTGGCGGAAACCGTCATCTGCCGTTCCAAAGCGACGGTCATGGCAAGTGGTGCCGTCAACACGATCACCATCAAGCTGACCCATACCGATGGCGTCTCGCCGGGCTTCCTTGTCGACAGCGTCGGCAAGGTCACCGCGTGCCCGAACGCGCCGCCGGTTGCAACGAACCAACCGCACTTCCATTGCAATACGGTGGGTGTCGGCATCGACGGTGCCCAGCCCAACTCCTTGGGTGAAGGCGACTGGACGGACAACTACGCCAGCGACTGGGTCAGTGCCGAGCGCTACGCGAACATGCAGACGCAGAGCAAGAGCATCACCACCGGTGCTACCGCCGGCCAGGCCGGTGTCAACTCGGTCTATCGCGTTGAATACAAGAATGACGGCCCCTCGGCAGTGCCGGGCGTGGTCATGCGCGACACCTTCAAGCTGCTCGCGGGCGACGCAGGCTTCGTGCTGATCGATGCCAAGACGGCTGGCGGCGCAACCTGCGCCGTGGACAGCCGGGACGCTGGCATTGTCGCGGTGCAGGGGCAGGGCGGTATGTCCTACTCCAACAGCGACCCCGCCGCGGTGCAGACCTTGACGGTTGCATGTCCTGCGGCCGATTTCACTGCTGGCAGCGCGCAGACACTCAATATCACCATCCGCCCCAACGTCAACAGCGGCAATACCGGTCGCTATTTCGACAATACCGGCAATTTCACCATCACTACCGGAACCGGTGCCGATTACCACGGCAGCGATGCCAATGGTGATTTCATCTACAACAGCAACACCAATGTCAGTGACGACACCAAGGATGCCCAGCTCACTTTCAAGCAGGGCGAGGCCGACCTGGCGGTACAGAAGAAGGACGTGTTCGACACGTTCAAGGACCCGATCGGCTACGACGGCACCCAGCCGGCGAAGAATGTCCTGACCTACATGTTGGAGGTCACCAATGGTGGCCCGTCCATCGCTACCAACGCCGTCGCCGAGGATTGGCTGACACCGCCGGAAGGCAAGACCGTCCGCTTCATTGGTGCATCTGCGGTCTTGTCCCACAACGACAATGACTACGGCTCGACGCTTTGTGCGGTACAGGGCCCCTCGACCGTGACCGGCAATGCGGCAAAGACCGCGAAGCTGTACGTGCTCTGCACCTTGCCGGGTGCCGGGTACGGCGCAAACAACGCCCCAGGCGTGATCTCCTCGACCACCGGCCAGAACAAGTCGTATGTTTACCTGCGCTACCTCTATGAAACCGAGCCGGGCGCCAGCGGCGATACGGTGAACAATCAGGTGGTGGTCAGCTCTTCGGAGCTCGATCCGCAGGCTGGCAACAACGACGTCACCGAAACCACCACGCTGTACATGACCGCGGATATGGGCGTGGTCAAGACCATGGTCACCACCGAGCCCAGCCTTGATCCGAGCGTGGCATTGCCATCCGACGTTGGCGTGGTCAGCATCAAGCAGGATTTCTGGTACGTGCTGACCGCCACCAACCATGGTTCCGGGCAAAGCCTTGCCCGTAATCGCGCGCAGGCAGGCGGCGGCGGTGGCACGGTCATCGTTGATACCTTGCCTGCGGGTGTGGTGGTCACCGAGCCGGGGGAGATCAGTTGGCAGAAAATCGGCCCGGCATTCACCGGTGCCACGCCGAACGGCAGCGGCCTCTGCACGCTGGCCTCGCGCACCATCACCTGTGAAGTCGGTGATGTGACCTTTGCCAGCGGCAACCTCGGCACCGTGCGCATCATCGTGCCGTCCCGCTGGGACGCGTTGCCGCCAGGGAGCACCGCGCCGCTGGGCACCTCGAACAACACCGCCAAGGTGACCACCGAGCAGATCGATCCGAACCCGGTCAACGACACCACCACCGTTCCGTTGGACGTGGTCAACCTGTCGATTGCCGGCTACGTGTTCGTGGACAGCAATGGTGGCGCCAGTGACGGCATCAAGCAGGGCGCTGAGACGGGCATCAACAACGTCACCATCACCCTGAGCGGCAAGGATTTCAACGGCGCAACCGTAACCCGTACGCTGACCACCACGAATGATGGCGCATACCGCTTCGACAACCTGCCGCCCTCCGATGAAGCCGGTTACACCGTCACCCAGAGTCACGTGGCCGGTTACAGCAATGGCCTGGTAGCGCCGCCGACCGCCGGCAACGATTCGGCAACCTTCAACCCCGGCTCGTACCTGGCTGCAGTGGATTCCACGTATGTAGCCGTGGTTACCCCGGGCGTGGTGGCAAACCATGGCACCATCGGTACCAAGGGTGCCACGGCAATCAATTACAACTTCCCGAAAGTGCAGGCGGTGACACTGTCCGGCTATGTCTATGCGGATATCGGCTTGAACAACGTGCGCGATGGCAGCGACCCGGCCATCAGCTCGGCCACGGTCGATCTGCTGGACGCGACCGGCAACAAGATCGGTACGCAGACAACCAATACATCTGGCTACTACGAATTCACCGAGCTGCACCCCGGCCTGACCTATAGCCTGCGCGAGCTGTTGCCGGCCGGCTACCAGGATCTGCCGACCGCGATCAACCCAGGCAAGATCGGCGGCGTGCTGTGCACGACCTGCAGCACCCAGACGGTTGCACCCAATACCTCGCGCATCGACAACATCAAGTTGGTGGCAGGCAGCGGCACCGAGTTCAACTTCGGTGAGGCGCAGGTGGCCTCGGTTGCCGGTGTTGTCTATGTGGATCGCGAAGATCCTACGGGCACGGGCCTGTATGACGGTAACGGCACTTACGACAGTGGCGTGGATCGCGGGCTGGGTGGTGTCGCCATTGCCTTGTATGACGCTACCGGTACCACCTTGCTGGCCACGACAACGACCGATGCAACCAGCGGCGCTTATGGCTTCGTCGACTTCAACGAGGCTGCAGGCAAGGTCGTCGCTGGTGCGAGGTATGTGATCCGCCAGACCCAGCCGGCCGCTCTGCTCAGCGGCAAGGAAGCCAACGGCAATGTGATCAATACGATCCCAGTGCCAGCAACCGGTCTGCTGGCGCAGAACTTCGGCGAGATCGCCGGCAACATCAGTGGCCGCATCTATCTGGACGCCGCCAACGATGGCACCTACAGCCCGACCGACGCGGACCTCAACGGCGTAAGCGTGAGCCTGGGCGCCGGCACCTTGAACGTGTTTGGCGAAGTAGTAGCCGCGCAGCAGACCGTTGCCGGCAAGTACGTGTTCCGCGACCTGCCCAATGGCACCTACGCGGTCACCGAGCAGACCCAGCCGCTGTACAACACCGCAACCACCTTGAACGGTGCGACCAATGCCGGCTCCGTCAGCACCGGTGGTACCGCAGGCCTTGCAACCAGCAAGAGCGTAGTGCCCTCGGCCATCACCGGCATTGCCATCGTGGCCGGTGGTTCTTCGCCGGACAACAACTTCGGCGAAATCCTGCCGGTTTCCGTGGCCGGTACGGTGTTCATGGACGTCAACAACGACGGCGCCATGAGCGGTGCTGCCGAAGTCGGGCTGGACGGCGTACTGATCCAGCTGACCGGCGTGGACGATCTGGGCACGGTCACCACCACGATGGTGGTCCCGGTAAACACCGCCAATGGCGGCACCTTCCTGTTTGAAGGCCTGCGTCCGGGTACCTATGTACTGACCGAGCCGAACCAGCCGACCGGTACCGCCAACGGCATCACCACGGCCGGCACGGTATCGAACATCGCATCCGGCACCGCAACCCCGGTGACCACGCTGCCCAGCGCCATTTCGGCCATCGACCTGACCGTGCCTGGCAGCGCGTCCATCGCCAACCTGTTCGGTGAAACGCCGCGCGACAGCAGCATCAGCGGCAAGGTGTGGCTGGACACAAACGATGACGGCATCGTCGGCTCCGGTGAAAACGGCCTGGGTGGGGTGACGGTAACGCTGGAAGGCACCGCCACTGACGGCACCAAGATCAGCGAAACGGTGACCACCAATCCGGACGGCAGCTATGCCTTTACCGGCCTGCCGCCGGGCGACTACACCATTACCGAGCCGACCCAGCCCGCCAATACCGTGGACGGCAAGACCGTGCCCGGCAGCACCGGCGGAACCGCTGGCAAGCAGGGTGATCCGGCATCGGTGATCAGCACGATCACGCTTGGCGTGACCACGCACTCGGTGGACAACAACTTTGCCGAGCTGCCGTCCGGCAGCATCAGCGGACGCGTCTACAACGACAGCAACGACAACGGCGTCATCGAACCCGAAGAAGTGGGTTACGCCAATGTCGATGTAGTGCTGACCGGCGTCGATGACATGGGCGTAGTGGTCAACCTGACGCTGAAGACCGACAAGAACGGCGCCTACAGCTTTGATGGCCTGCGTCCGGGCACCTACGAGGTGACCGAGCCGACCCAGCCGCCGGCAACGCTCAATGGCTTCACCACGCCGGGCTCCATCGGCGGGCAGCGCGTAGGCACTGCCACCGACAAGGCGACCGTGCCGTCGAAGATCAGCGCGATCAAGCTGACCATCGGCGCCAAGTCCATCGACAACAACTTCGGCGAGATCGGCGATTCGCCGGACATGCTGGTGAGCAAGTCGTCCAGCACGGTGAAGTTCACCGTCAACAACGTCGCCACGTACACCATCCGCGTGCGCAACGGCGGGCAGAAGCCGTCCTTCGGCGAGTACATCGTCAAGGATCGTCTGCCGGTTGGCCTGAGCCTGGCAGAAGTCCCGGCCGGCAACGGCTGGACCTGCAGCGGTGCAGTGGGCGATGCCCGCTTTGAATGCCGCAGTTCGGAAGTGGTGAATGCTGGCGCGACCTCGCTGTCGGACATCACCGTCAAGGCCAATGTTGCGGCCGAAGCGGCGCAGGCCGGCACTGTCAATAATGCGGTATTGATCGAGGGCGGCGGCGAGAACGAGTTCCGTACCCCGACCACCACCGAGCGCAACAACTTCGAAGGTGACGTCAGCACGCTGCCGGTGTGCGATGTCGCCATCAGCCAGAACGCCTGCCGCGTGCCCAACCAGGTGCAGCTGTCGGCGTCGGTTGGCGGCACCGTGTGGTTCGACATTGGTAGCGAAGACACCTTGTTGGACGGCGGTGACGAGCGCCTGCAGTCGTGGGTCGTAGAGCTGGTCGACACGGCCACCGGTGCGGTGAGCAAGAGCACCACCACTGCAGCCGATGGCAGCTACCGCTTTGGCGACGTGGTGCCTGGCCAGAAGTGGAACATCCAGTTCCGCGATCCGATGTCCGGTGTGTTGTGGGCCTGGCCGGTCAACAAGGAAACCGCTGCTGGCATCAATGTGTCCTGTGACGCCGACAAGGCCATCAGCGGCAGCACCGCCTCGGCTTGTCGTATCAGCGAGAACGGCGCCAGCCAGCTGCAGGTTGTGCTTGAGGCCGGCATGCATATGCCGCAGCAGAGCTTGCCGGTGGATCCGTCGGGCGTGGTCTATGACGCCGTCACCCGTGATCCGGTGCCGGGTTCGATCGTGACCTTGTCGCCGGTTGGCGTGTGCAATGGCTACGACCCGAAGACCGCAGTGCTCAATGCCATGGCCGGCGGCTACCGCATCGAGGGCAATGCGATTTCGATGACGGTGGGCAACAGCGGCTACTACCAGTTCATGTTTGGCCCGGCCGCGCCGGCACGCTGTGAGTTGCGCCTGACGGTGACGCCGCCGGGTGGCTACCAGTTCGTGTCGTCGATGATCCCGGCCCAGGACGGTTCGCTGTCCCCGGCCGGTGCAGCCGGCACCAGCCATCTGGTGCAGCCGCAGGCCAATGCGCCGACCGGTGCGGTGGGCACGCCTACCCAGTACTGGCTGACCCTGTTTGCAGGTTCGGCTACTGCCGGCATCGTGCACAACCACATCCCGCTGGATACCGCCGAAGCCACCGGTCTGGTCATCACCAAGACCGGTGACCGCCAGACCGCTGAAATCGGTGACACCGTGCAGTACACCATCACCGTGCGGCAGACCGCCGGCAGTGCGCTGGCCACGGTCAACATCGTCGACACGCTGCCGCGTGGCTTCACCTATATCGACGGCACCGGCCGTGTCGGTGGGCGTGCGGTGGACAACCCGCTGGGCAAGCCGGGCCCGCGCCTGGGCTTCAACCTGGGGCCGATCGATGTGGGTGGCCAGCTGGTGCTGACCTACCGCGTGCGTGTCGGCGTTGGTGCGCAGCAAGGTGATGGCGTCAACCGCGCGCAGGCGCATGGCTGCTCGATCACCGGTGGCTGTATTGATCCGGTCGGGCTGACGCCGGTGCCGGGCTCGGTGCCGTCCAACCGCGCCGAGTACCGCGTGCGTGTCACCGGTGGCGTGTTCACCGAGGAAGCCTGTGTGCTGGGCAAGATCTTCGTGGACTGCAACAACAACCACGTGCAGGACCGCGAAGAGCTGGGCATCCCGGGCGTACGCATGTACTTCTCCAACGGCACCTGGATGATTTCCGATTCCGAAGGCAAGTACAGCTATTGCGGCCTGACCCCGCAGAGCCACACCTTGAAGGTGGACCCGTCCACCTTGCCGGTGGGTGCCCGCCTGACCACCAGCAGCAACCGCAACCTGGGTGATGCCGACAGCCTGTTCCTCGACCTGAAGAACGGTGAGCTGCACCGCGCCGACTTCGTCGAGGGCAGCTGCTCCAACCCGCTGCTGGAGCAGGTGAAGGCGCGTCGTACCCAGGGTGAGGTGCGTGCACCGGAAACCGAAACCGGGCAGTCGCAGCTGCGTTTTGACAGCAAGCCAGCCCGTGCGCCGCAGCAGGCCACGGACTCGTCCAACCAGAGGCCGATCGTGCAACCGCGACCCAACCCGCCGTCCGCGGCGGCCCAGCAGGAGGTGCAGCCATGAGCCGCATCGCCCTGCGCAAGATGCCGCGCGTAAGCCTGCTGGCCTGCGCGCTGGCCACCGCCTCGCTGCCGGTACTGGCCCAGAACGTGGGCAGCAGCACCCGCTTCACGCCGGTCAACGGCGAAAGCACCACGCTGTATCCGCGTTCGCTGACCACGCTCGATGCGCCGCCGGAAGTAGTGGCAGCGCGCTCGGGTGAGGTCGATTACAGCCGCAATGCCGGTGTCGATCGCGTCTCGGTGGAAGTGGACCGCGATGGCGTGCCGGCCGATGGCCAGACGCCGGTGCACATCACCGTGCATCTGCTCGGCGCCGACGACAAGCCGCTGGCTGGCAAGTCGTTCGTCACCATCGAGAACAGCGGCGGTCGCATCCGCCTGCCGGGTTCGCGTACCGACGAATTCGGCCCGGGTGCCAGCGACGCCGACAAGGTGATGCCGGGTGTGCAGCTGGAGGTCGAGAACGGCGTAGCCGAGTTCGACCTGATCGCCCCGCATGATCCGCAGGATGTGTTGCTGCGGATTACTGCCGGTGGTGAAACCGCCGAAGGCACGATTGGTTTCCTGCCGGAAATGCGCGACATGCTCGCCACCGGTTTGATCGAAGGCGTGCTGAACTTCCGCAACAAGTCCAACGCCAGCCTGATCTCGCCGGTGCAGCACAACGATGCTTTCGACCGCGACATCCGTCGCTGGGAGAAGCAGTTCAACAACGGCAAGGCCAGCGCCTCGGCGCGCACCGCGTTCTTCGTCAAGGGGCAGATCAAGGGTGAGTACCTGCTCACCGCCGCCTATGACTCGGACAAGGATGTGCGCGGCCGCCTGCTGCGCGACATCCAGCCGGAAGAGTTCTACCCGGTCTACGGTGATTCGTCGCTGCGTGGCTTCGATGCGCGCTCGGCCGAGCGCCTGTACGTACGCGTGGACAACAAGCGCAGCTACCTGCTGTACGGTGATTTCCAGACCGGCGACACCCTGGCCACCACCAGCGGCGTTGGCGGCAGCGGCCCGATCCCGCAGCGCAGCCTGAGTACCTACAACCGCACCGCCACCGGCCTGGGCTGGCACTTTGAAAGTGAGCGCGTGCGTACCAATGTGTTCGCCATCGAAGACTCGCTGCGGCAGATCATCGAAGAGTTCCGCAGCCAGGGCAGCGGCCCGTATGCACTGCGCAACAACGCGGTGCTGGAAGGCAGCGAGCGCGTGGAGATGATCGTGCGCGATCGCAACCAGCCTTCGCGCATCGTCACGGTGAAGCCGCTGGCACGCCTGGTGGATTACAGCTTCGAGCCGTTCTCCGGGCGCATCCTGCTCAACCAGTTCCTGCCCTCGTTCGACAGCGATCTGAATCCGGTTTCGCTGCGCATCACCTATGAACTTGATCAGCAGACCGAGAAGTTCTGGGTGATTGGTGCGGACGGCCAGTACAAGCTGACCGACAAGCTGGAAGTTGGCGCATCGGCGGTCGAAGACCAGAACCCGTATGCCGAGTTCAAGATGGGCAGTGTCAACGCGGGCTATCGCTTCGGCCAGAACACCATGCTGGTGGCCGAGTTCGCGCGTACCCAGAGCGAGGTCAACACCAACTCGCTCAACCAGGTGACTTCGCAGGGTTTGAAGGACGTTACCGGTCAGGTTGAAGGCGACGCTTGGCGCGTCGAGTTCGCCCACGACGGTGACAAGTTCGACGCACGCCTGTTCGGTGCGCGTACCGATCCGGAGTTCAACAACCAGGCCTCGCCGCTGTACGGCGGCCGTGGCGAGTACAGCGGCCGTATGTCCTACGCCGTTGGCCCGCGCCTGGAGCTGTACGTTGAAGCCCTGCGCAGCGAAGACCGCAACCCGGACGGCGGCAAGCGTGATGCCGGCGGCGCCGGTGTGCGCATCGGTGCCACCGAACGCCTGACCCTGGACTTCGGCCTGCGCAGCATCCGCGAAACCATCGGCATCACCTCGCCGTGGTCGAACACCGGCTACGGCCAGCTATCCGGCCTGACCGGCGGCTTTGCCACCGGCTCGGGCGGCGGCGCGCTGGGCTACGGCCAGCAGGCGCTGGACCCGGCCACCGGCCTGATGGTGATCAACAGTGGCGGCGCTGGCGATACGATGACCAGCGATCTGCCGGTAGGCACCAAGCTGGAATCGGACAGTGCCCGCGTTGGTATTGGCTACCGCTTCAACGACAAGTTCAGCGGTGGCGCCGAGTACGAGCAGAGCGTCAGCGGTGAAGACCGCAACCGCGTTGCCGCCGGCATGGACTACCAGTTGTTCGAACGCAGCCGCATCTACGGCCGCTACGAAAAACAGACTGGCCTGACCAGCGCCTACGGCATCACCACCACCGACCGCGAGGCCGATGCGCTGGTGTTCGGTATCGACAGCAGCTACATCCGCGACACCCAGGCATTCTCCGAATACCGCCTGCGTGATGCGATCAGCGGCCGCGATGTGCAGGCGGCCTCGGGTATCCGCAACAACTGGGATATCGCCAAGGGCCTGCGCCTGAGCAGCTCGATCGAACGCGTCAATGTGGTGGCCGGCGATACCGGTGACAGCACCGGCCTGGCATTGGCATTGGATTACAGCGCCAACCCGCTGTGGCGCGGCGCTATCCGTGCCGAACACCGCATCTCCGAAGACGTGCCGGGCACCGCGGACAGCAACGAGGCCTTCAAGACCTCACTGCTGCAGTTCATGGTTGCGCGCAAGCTGAGCCGCGATTGGACCTTGTTGGGCCGCAACTATTTGTTGGCAACCAACTACGAAGAACGTGGCGACGTGCTGCAGGATCGTTTCCAGATCGGCCTGGCTTACCGCGACACCGACCGCAACCGGATCAACGCCTTGATGCGCTACGAGTACAAGCTCGAGCGCGACGAAAGCGGCCTGACCCTGCTCGACGGCAACGTGGTGGATGGCAGCAGCCAGGATGTACGCACGCGTGCGCACATCATCTCCACCCACGCCGACTGGCATCCGTCGCGGCCGTGGTGGCTGACCGGTCGCATCGCCGGCAAGTGGCAGCGCGACCAGTTCGCCTATGGCGACGGCAGCCGCGTCAACAGCAGCTTCAACGCGGTGCTGGTCTCCGGTCGTGTCGTATACGACATCACCGAGAACTGGGATATCGGCGTGCTCGGCTCCACCTTCCGTGGCCAGTACGGCGCCAACCAGTTCGCCTACGGCATGGAAGTGGGCCGCCTGCTGCGGCAGAACCTGTGGCTGTCGGCCGGTTACAACTGGACCGGTTTTGAAGGCGACAGCGATCTCAATGGCTACGAGTACACGCAGCAGGGCTTCTTCCTGCGCCTGCGCTTCAAGTTCGACGAAGACCTATTCCGCCGGGACCCGGTCCGCTACCGCGACCCGGCCCGCTGAGGACGACACCATGACCTTTATGCAAACCAAGAACCGTCCGCTGCGCAGCTTGCTGGCTGTTGCTGTCTTCGCTGTCGCCGGTACCGCCGGCGCCCAGCAGACCCAGCTCAACCCGCAGGCCAAGCGAATCAGCGACGAAGCCATCCATGCCGATCTGCAGTCGTATGAAGCGACCCAGGGCCGCATCCAGGCGCTCAACGATGGTGGTCGCCCGATCCGCGACTATCACCTGTCCAAGGCGCAGTGCTGGCTGGACGTGTCCTTCCACGAATACACCCGCAACGACCGCAGCGCCTTCCCGCAGGGAGCACTGACCGAGTCGGAGAAGCTGATCGTGGACATGGAGAACGGCGTCTCGCCGATCCCCACCGACACCGCCCTGGTCAACGACGCCAAGTACCTGCGTGCCGATTTGTGGCAGCGCCTTAAGGTCATCCACGGCACGCCGGGCTTCGCCTGCGCCTCGCAGAAGGTGGCCTGTGGTGAAGTGGAGCTGGTGCATGCCGGCAACGAGTTCAACCAGCAGCAGTGGCGCCATTCCAAGCCTTACATCCAGATCGCCGAAGACCTGGTCAACGAGGCCGAAACCGCAGCGCGTCTGTGCGGCGTCGATCCGGCTGGCCCGGCGGTTGTTCCGGTAGCGGCAGGCCCGTTGATTGCCAACGTGCTGTTCGAGTTCGACCGCGACGGCTACAAGGACATCCGCACCTACTCGCTGGAGAGCGTGGACCGCGCTTTGGCCACCATCGGCAACGAGAAGCGCGAACTGGCCGGGGTCACCCTGGTTGGCCACGCCGACCGCATGCAGGGCAATGGCTTCGACTACAACCAGGCCCTGTCCGAGCGTCGCGCCAAGACCGTGCGTGAATTGCTGGTGGGTCGTGGCGTGCCGGCTGACAAGATCCGCTACGAGTACCGCGGTGACACCCAGCAGGTACAGCAGTGCGACGGCGTCAAGCCGCGTGCCGCACTGCTGGAATGCCTGCTGCCGAACCGCCGCGTGGAAGTGCGGTTTGAATTGGCGCAGTAAATTCAGCGCGAAGTGTTGACCAACAACGCCCCGGCAATGCCGGGGCGTTGTTCGTTTGGGGCTTGGCGTCAGCCCTAGCTATTCCCGCGCGCACGCAATCTACCCTCTCCCTTGCGCCGCAGGCGCAGTGGAGGGTTGGGGAGGGGTAGGCGAGCGCAGCTCGAAGCTTTGTGCTTCAGAAAATGCGGGCATGCCAAACGGCAAGCGCACCAACTGCCATCGCCAACAGCACCCCTCCCCAACCCTCCCCTGTGCTGCGCACAAGGGAGGGAGCCTAGCCGCAGCCGGCCTGATCTCCGCGTGCTCGCAATCTACAAGGGAGGGGGCAAAAACCCCCAAACCAGCGGAATGGCTACACTGACCCGGCTAAGTCGCACGGGAACTACCCTTGGTCTCCAGCTGGATCCTGCTCCTGGTCTCACTGTGCTACGCCGCGCTGCTGTTCGGCGTGGCCTGGTGGGGTGACCGCCGCCCGCTGTATCCGGACCGCCCGTGGCTGCGGCCGGTGGTCTACAGCCTGGCGCTGGCGGTCTATTGCTCGTCCTGGACCTTCTACGGTGCGGTGGGCTCGGCGGTGCGTTACGGCATCGGCTATCTGCCTATTTATCTTGGCCCGCTGCTGATGCTGATCTTCGGCTGGCGCATCATCGAGCGGCTGGCGCTGATCGCGCGCAGCGAGAACGTGGTCTCCATCGCCGATTTCATCTCCTCGCGCTTCGGCCGCTCGCGGCGGCTGGCGGCCTTGGTGGCGCTGATCGCACTGATCGGCGTGGTGCCGTACCTGGCGCTGCAGTACAAGGCCGTGGCGATGAGCCTGCAGGTGCTGACCGGCGATGCCGCGGGCAAGGGCTTTCTGACCGATCCGGCGCTGTATGTGGCGCTGTTGATGGCCTTGTTCGCCATCCTGTTCGGCACCCGCCAGGTCGATGCCACCGAGCACCACTACGGCATGATGCTGGCCATCGCGGTCGAGTCGCTGATCAAGCTGCTGGCGATGGTGGCCATCGGTGTATTCGCCTATGTCTGGCTCACCGATCGCGGTGATTCGGTGGTGCAGTCGGCACGCACCTTGTTTGAAGGCATGCCGCCGGTGGGCTTTGTATCGCAGACATTGCTCAGCTTTCTCGCAATGATCTGTCTGCCCCGGCAGTTCCATGTGGCAGTGGTGGAATGCGGCAATGCCGGCGATGTACGCCGTGCGCGCTGGATGTTTGGCGGCTACCTGGTGCTGATCTCGTTGATGATCGTGCCCATCGCCAGCGCCGGCGCAGCGCTGTTCGGCACCGGCCTGGCCTCGGACGACACGCTGGTATTGGCCTTGCCGCTGTCCGCAGGCAGTACCACCTTGGCGCTGATTGCCTACGTAGGCGGCTTCTCTGCCGCCACCGGCATGGTCATCGTGTCGTCGATCGCATTGGCGACGATGATCAGCAACGATCTGGTGATGCCGCTGCTGCTGCGGCGCAGTGGCGACCATCGCGAGGCCGCCAATGTCGCCTCGCGCGTGCTGTGGATACGGCGCATGGCGATCGTGCTGCTGGCGCTGGTGGCCTACGGTTATTACCGCGGCAGCAACGACGACACCATGCTGGCCGCGTATGGATTGATGGCCTTCGCGGCGGTGGCGCAGTTCGCGCCGGGCCTGCTCGGCGGCTTGTACTGGCGCGGTGCGAGCCGGCGCGGTGTTGAAACCGGCATGTTGGTGGGCTTTCTGGTCTGGGCCTATACGCTGTTGTTGCCGGCGCTGAGCCACGGTGGTTGGTTGGACGCCAGCCTGCTGACGCAGGGCCCGTTCGGTATCGGTTGGTTGCGGCCGCAGCAGCTGTTCGGCCTCACCGGCTGGGATCCGCTGACCCACGGCACCTTCTGGTCGTTGCTGATCAACACCGTGACCATGCTGCTGGTGTCGATGCGCTGGCGCCCTGATGTGGCCGAACGGCTGCGCGCGGCACCGTTCCTGGACCCCTATGCCAAGCGCCCGGTGGTGGCCGGTGACTGGCCGGCGCACGTCAAGGTACGCGATCTGCTGGCCCTGGCCACGCGCGTCATTGGTGACAACCGCGCGCGGCGCTCATTCGGCGAACAGGCGCAGTTGCTGGATCGCGAATTCCAGCCGGCCGCGGCCGCCGACCGCGTCTGGGTGCAGTTCACCGAACGCTTGTTGGCCGCCTCCATCGGTGCCGCCTCCGCACGCCTGCTGCTGACCAGTCTGTTGCGCGGCTCGGGTATGGACCTGGGCGAAGTGGTGGCGGTGCTGGATGAGGCTGGGCAGGAACTGCGCTTCAACCGCGAGATTCTTTCCACCACCCTGGAGAACATCAGCGCCGGCGTGAGCGTGGTTGATCCGGAAATGCGGCTGACCGCATGGAACCGCCGCTACCAGCAGATGTTCGGTTATCCGGATGGCATGCTTTACGTCGGCCGCCCGGTTGCCGACCTGATCCGCTACAACGCCGAACGCGGTGAACTGGGCTCGGGTGATACCGAGGTGCAGATCAACCGACGCATTGGCTATATGCGTGCCGGTTCGCCGCACGTGTTCGAGCGCACCGGTGCCGATGGCAAGGTGATTGAGCTGCGCGGCCAGGCACTGCCCGGTGGCGGCTATGTCACCAGCTACAACGACATCACCGATTTCAAGAACGCCGAACAGGCATTGCTGGAAGCCAACGAAAACCTGGAGCAGCGCGTCGCCGAGCGTTCGCAGGCGGCGGAAGCGGCGCAGCAATCGAAGACGCGCTTCCTCGCCGCCATCAGCCATGACGTATTGCAGCCGTTGAACGCGGCCCGCCTGTTTGCTTCGGCACTGCGCGACAGCCTGCACGAAACCGATGAGCAGCGGCATCTTGCCGAGCGCGTTGATGCTTCGTTGCGTGCGGCCGAAGAACTGCTCGACGGTCTGCTGGATGTGTCGCGCCTGGATGCCGGCGGCTTGCGCCCGACCATCACCGAGTTCGATGCCAGTCTGCTGGTGCGCGAGCTGGCGGCGCAGTACACGCCGGTGGCGGCGGGCCGTGGTCTGCGCCTGCATGTGTTTGCACGCACCGCATGGGTGCGCAGTGATCGGCGGCTGTTGCGTCGGGTGCTGCAGAACTTCATGGCCAACGCACTGCGCTATACGCGCAGCGGCCGTATCGTGTTGGCGCTACGCGTGCGCGGTGATGAAGTTGAACTGCAGGTTTGGGACACCGGTCCGGGCATTCCCGAGCACCACATGCAGCAGATCTTCAATGAATTCCACCGCTACCAGCAGCCCTTCGACTGGGGCGAGCAGGGCCTGGGCCTGGGCTTGTCGATCTGCCAGCGCATCTCGCGCCTGCTCGACCATGGCTTGAATGCACGCAGCCAACCCGGTCACGGCAGCATGTTCTCGATCAGCTTGCCGCGGGTGCCCACACCAACGGCGCCGTTGCCAACGCCGCGTCAGCAGACCGCTTTTGGGGGCGATGATTCGCTGGCCGGCATGCGCGTGCTGTGCGTGGACAACGACCAGGAGATCCTCGACGGCATGCGTGCGCTGCTGGGCCGCTGGAAGGTGGAGGTGATAGCGGCCAGCACGGTCGACATGGCCTTGGAGAAGCTGAGCGAGCAACCCGATGTGATGTTGGTGGATTACCACCTGCACGATCGCCTGGACGGCCTGGATACCCTGATCGCGCTGCGCGAAGCGGCGCAACGGCCCTTGCCGGGCGCGCTGCTGACCGCCGATGGTCGCGATGAGCTCAAGCGCATGGCACGTGAGCGCGGCTACCGCGTGCTGACCAAACCAGTGAAGCCAGCCTCGCTGCGCGCGTTCCTGACCGCATTGAACGACCCGCGCCGGCGCTAGCATCGAACCTGTAGTGCCGAGCCATGCTCGGCAGGGGGGCTCTACCGGTAATGCCCCAGCGCAGCATCGCCGCGCTTTGCCAAAGCGACCCTCACCCCAACCCCTCTCCCGCAGGAGAGGGGCTCAAACCGTAGTGCCGAGCCATGCTCGGCAAGGGGCTTTACCAGCAATGCCCAAGCGCAGCATGGCTGCGCTCTATCAGAGGTGCTGCAGGCTTCGCGGTTTACGCCGCTCCCACAACCTCGGCTGCCGCATGCAGGTGTTCGTACAGGATCGCGCAGCCGATGACGATCAGGATCACGCCGCCGATGATCTCCGCGCGCTTGCCGACCAGCGCGCCCAAGGCGCGGCCGAGCATGATGCCGATGGTCACCATGGTCATCGTGCACAGGCCGATCACCAGCGCCACCACGCCGATATGCACATCAAGGAAGGCCAGGCCCACACCTATCGCCATCGCATCGATGCTGGTGGCAAAGCCGGTGGCCGCCAGCGTCCAGAAACTCTTGTGCTGCTCGCCGGCCTCGTCGGTGTCGCCGTCAGCCTCGGTCTCGTCGTCCGGCTTCAGGCCGGCAATGATCATGTGCGTGCCCAGTACACCCAGCAGGCCGAAGGCGATCCAATGATCGAAGGCCTGCACATACTGCGACGCGGCGCGGCCCAGCAGCCAACCGATGATGGGGGTGATGGCCTCGATCACACCGAAGATCAAACCCGCGCGCAGCGCATCGAACAGGCGTGGTTTGCGCATGGCTGCGCCCTTGCCGACTGCCGCCGCGAAGGCGTCGGTGGACATGGCGAAGCCGATCAGAACAATGGAGAGTGGTGACATCAGGATTACCGGGTCGGGCGGACACAAACGGCACACGCCGCGCCCAACCGTAGTTGCGCACGCATGCCGCTGGTCTCGCCAACCGGGTCTGGCTGCCCACACCACGGCGCACTGGCCGAGTATGTTGATGTGGGCGCTTCCATTACTGGAAGCAGGCTACTCCCCAAGGGAGCGCGGATTGTAGCAGCAAGCCGGTGCCGCGGCTGCCAGGCATGTTTGTAGGAGCGGCGTAAGCCGTGAAGCTGGTGGATTTGGGCCGCCGGACACAGCGCCATTCATGAATCTGGCTGTTTTGCGACTAACTGGACTGACCGCGATCTGCGAGTGCAGTGGCTTCGCGGCTTACGCCGCTCCTACAAAGGCTGATTACCTGTGTGAGGGCTCAGTCTTCTTCCGGTGGCAGCACGATGGCGTCGTCGTCGATGGCCAGTTTGCCGGCCATCAGCACTGCCTGGGTGCGGTTGGTCACGCCGAGCTTGCGCAGGATGGCGGTGACATGGGCCTTGATGGTTGCTTCGGACACACCCAGGTCATAGGCGATCTGCTTGTTCAGGCGGCCCACGCCCAGCATCTGCAGCACGCGGAACTGCTGCGGGGTCAGCTCGCGCAGGCGTTGGCCCACTTCGCGTTCTTCATTCGGCGTGGGCGGCACGTTGTGCGCCTCCGCCGGCGCCCAGCGCTCGCCATCGAGGATGGTGCCCAGCGCATGGCCGATGGTGTCCGAATCGGCGGATTTTGGAATGAAGCCAAAGGCGCCATGGTCCAGTGCGCGTCGCATCACCGTGGCTTCCTCGCGCGCGGACACCACCACGATCGGCAATTGCGGATGCAACGCACGCAGATGCACCAATGCGTTGAAACCCTGCGCGCCGGGCATGTTGAGGTCCATCAACACCAGGTCGGCATCGGGGTGCTGTTCGGCCAGTGCGTACAGCGCTTCGACGCTGTCGGCCTCCATCAACTGCACGCCCGGTATGACGCGTTGCACCGCGCCCTTGAGGGCTTCGCGGAACAGCGGGTGGTCATCGGCAATGAGCAGGGTAGGCATGGGGCGAATAGTGAGTGATGAGGAGTGAAAAGTGAGGAGTGAGACCTTGGAGCTTGCCGCCCGATGCTACCGCTGTTGCAGCGAACAGGACAGCCGAGCATCGGTAGCGAAGGAGGAGTGAAGGCGCCGGCTGCACTTGCTGTTGCCGTTACTCGCTCCTCACTCCTCTTTACTCACTCCTCGTTGCTTCTTCAGCGGACCTTGCGCTCTTCCACCAGCGATGCGACCACCGATGGATCGGCCAGCGTCGAGGTGTCGCCCAGCTGATCCGGCGCGTTCTCGGCGATCTTGCGCAGGATGCGGCGCATGATCTTGCCCGAACGGGTCTTGGGCAGGCCTGGCGCCCACTGCAGGTGGTCCGGCGCGGCGATCGGGCCGATCTCCTTGCGCACCCATGCCACCAGTTCCTTCAGCAGTTCGTCGGTCTGCGCTTCGCCGGCAATCAGGGTGACGTAGGCATAGATGCCCTGGCCCTTGATCTCGTGCGGGAAGCCGACCACGGCCGCTTCTGCAACCTTGGGATGCGAGACCAGTGCGCTTTCCACTTCGGCCGTACCGATGCGGTGGCCGGAGACGTTCATCACGTCATCGACGCGACCGGTGATCCAGTAATAGCCGTCTTCATCGCGACGGCAGCCGTCACCGGTGAAGTAGCTGCCCGGGTAGGTGCGGAAATAGGTGTCGATGAAACGCTGGTGGTCGCCGTAGACGGTGCGCATCTGGCCCGGCCACGAATCACGGATGATCAGGTTGCCTTCGGTGGCTCCTTCCAGCGGCTCACCGTCGGCACTGACCAGCGCCGGCTGCACGCCGAAAAACGGCAGCGTTGCCGAGCCCGGCTTCAGGTCGGTTGCACCGGGCAGCGGCGAGATCAGGATGCCGCCGGTTTCGGTCTGCCACCAGGTATCCACGATCGGGCAGCGTGCATCGCCGACCACGTCGTAATACCAGCGCCAGGCTTCCGGATTGATCGGCTCACCAACGCTGCCGAGCAGGCGCAGGCTCTTGCGCAAGGTGCGCTTGACCGGCGCTTCGCCATCGCGCATCAGCGCACGGATGGCGGTGGGCGCGGTGTAGAAGATGGTGACCTGGTGCTTGTCGATCACCTCCCAGAAACGCGAGGTGTTCGGGTAATTCGGCACGCCTTCGAACATCACCGAGGTGGCGCCGTTGGCCAGCGGCCCATAGACGATGTAGCTGTGGCCGGTGACCCAGCCGACGTCGGCGGTGCACCAGTAGATGTCGTCCTCGCGCAGGTCGAACACCGCTTCATGGGTGTAGGCCGCATACAGCAGGTAACCGCCGCTGGTGTGCAGCACGCCCTTGGGTTTGCCGGTGGAGCCGGAGGTATAGAGGATGAACAGCGGATCCTCGGCGTTCATGCGCTCCGGTTCGCACTCGGCCGGCTGGGTGTCCACCACATCGTGGAACCAGCGGTCGCGCGGTGCCTGCATGTCCACCGCGCCGCCGGTGTGGCGCACGACCAGCACGGTTTCCACGGTGTTGGTGCCGGGCAGCTTCAGCGCGGCATCGACGTTGGCCTTCAGCGGCACCTTCTTGCCACCGCGCAGGCCTTCGTCGGCGGTGATGATCAGTTTGCTGGCGCAGTCGCCCACGCGGTCGGCGATGGAATTGGCGGCAAAGCCACCAAACACCACCGAATGGATGGCGCCGACGCGGGCGCAGGCCAGCATCGCCACCGCCGCATCGACGATCATCGGCAGGTAGATGGTGACGCGGTCGCCCTTCTTGATGCCGAGGCTGCGCAGGGCGTTGCCCAGGCGGCAGACGCGCTCATACAGCTCGCTATAGGTGACCTTCTGCGCCGGGCTGTCCGGGCCATCGGGCTCGAACAGGATGGCGGTCTTGTCACCGCGCGTGGCCAGCTGCCGGTCCAGGCAGTTGACGCTGACATTGAGCTCGCCGTCCTCGAACCATTTGATGCGGAAATCGTCGAGCTTGTAGCTGACGTTCTTGATCTTGGTCGGCTTCTTGAACCAGTCCAGCCGCTCGGCCGCCTTGGCCCAGAACGCATCGGGGTTTTCGACCGATTCGCGGTACAGCTGCTGGTACGTGTTCTTGTCGATCCGTGCCTTCTCGGCGAACGCGGAATCAACGGGATATACATCAGTCATGGCAACCCTCACCTTTGCACTTGTAACCAATGAATGAGCCCTGTCGTGGACAGGGCCGGGACAACCCAAGTGTGCCGCATCCACCCCACCTCGCGCTGCTTCTTCTGTTAGACGATGGTCGAACAGACGCCTGCTTACGACTAATGGCGAATAGCCGCCCGCTGCCATCCCCGCGCACGCTGGCTGTGACCGTGCAACCGGTGCGGCCCGTTCGCCAGCCTGGAGAGAGGCAGTCCCAATGAATCGAAACATCTTGAAAACGGCCCGCCGGCCACTCGCCGCTGCGCTGTTTGTCGCGCTGGTAGCGCCCGGCATGGCGTTCGCTGAAACCGCCAAGGAAAAGGCGCTGGAAGCGCGCGTGGCCGATCTTGAGCGGCAGGTGCAGCTGTTGCTGTCCACCCAGCAGCAACAGCAGGGCGTCATTGCCCAGACCCAGAGTGAAGTGGTGCAGGTGCGCAGCGCCCAGGCCGAGCGCGCCGCAGCGCCGGCGGTACCGACCGGCAAGCAGCCGATCCAGATCACCACCATCACCCCGGGCGCAGCGCCGGGCACTACCTTCAAGGTGGGCGGCTTCATCAAGGCCGATTTCCTGGCTACCCGTACCGGTGACGGCCAGCTGGCCGACGATGCCACCGGCCGCGCGCTGTACCTGCCGGGGCAGACCCCTGTGCACGGTGCCGGTGGCTCGGGCAAGGCGTCGTCGGTGGATTACAACGCACACGCCAAGTTCTCGCGCTTCAACCTGGGCGTGGACAACGTGGCCGAGAACGGCGACAAGGCTGGCGCGTTCCTGGAGATGGATTTCTTCGGCAACTCGCTGGGCAACCAGACCGCCACCAACACCTACGGCGTCACCGTGCGCCATGCCTACATGTACTGGAACAAGTGGTTGGCCGGCCAGACCTGGTCCAACTTCATGGACGCGGCCTCCATCCCGGAAGCCGCTGACTTCGTCGGCCCCACCGATGGCGTGGTGTTCGTGCGCCAGGCGCAGATCCGTTACACCACCGGCGGCCTGAGCGTTGCCCTGGAAAACCCGGAAACCACCACGCTGACCGGCGCCTACAACCCGGTTACCGGCAAGTGGAATGTACCGGGTGTGGCCAACTCCGATCGTGGCTCGATGCCCGACCTGACCGTGCGTTACGGCTGGAAGGGTGACTGGGGTACCTTCGGCGTGGCCGGCCTGGTGCGCCAGCTCAAGCTCGACAACCAGGCTACCGGCGCCGATGCCAGCAAGGTGGGCGGCGGTGTCACAGTCGGCGGCAAGTGGCTGATGGGCGATACCGACACCCTGCATTACCAGCTGACCGGTGGCGAAGGTATTTCCCGCTACATCGGCCTGGGCATCACTGCCGACGGCGGCTATGACGCCCTGCGCGATGAGATTGATCCGACCGGTGTGATTGCCGGCTACGTGGGTTGGCGCCATGCCTTCACCTCGAAGCTGCGCACCAACCTGATCTACGCCCGCAGCGACTACGACAACGATGCCTCCATCACCGGTGACCTGGTGACCAAGAGCGTGCAGTCTATCCGCGGCAACATCTTCTACACCCCGATGCCCAAGGTCGATGTCGGCGCCGAGGTGATGTACGGCGTGCGTGAGATCGAGAACGGCAAGAAGGGCGATATCAGCCGCGTGCAGTTCACCACCAAGTACAGCTTCTGACCCATTCGTTGCCGGCGGTAGCGTACCGCCGGCAACGCGCCTGAAAACGCAGTACGCCCCATCTCCCTACCCCCACGGGGAGCACTCATGTGACCGTCAAGGCAAGTTCCGCATGCCGTGGCGTTCGTATTCCCAATGCCTGGAGAATTCCGATGAATGCTTCCGTCGATCCCCGTGTAGAGCGGATCGCCTCCAACCCGAAGTACCAACGGTTGCGCAGCACGCGCAACAAGCTGGGTTGGTTCCTGACCATCCTCATGTTGCTGGGGTATTACGGCTATATCGGCCTGATCGCTTTCGACAAGGCCTTCCTGGCCACGCCGATCGGTGCCGGCAAGATCACCACTGTCGGCATCCCGATCGCGTTGGGGTTGATGGTGTTCACCATCCTGATCACCGGCTTCTATGTGCGCCGTGCCAACAAGGAATTCGACAAGTTGACCGATGAGATCGTGGAGGAAGCGCAATGAACCACTCCTTCCTGCGAACCGGCGCGCTGCTCGGCCTGCTGATCGCCAGCGGTGCGGCAATGGCCGCCGGTGGCGACATCGGCCAGACCGTGCGCCAGCCCACCAACTGGACCGCGATCATCATGTTCGCGACCTTCGTGCTGTTCACCCTTGGCATCACCAAGTGGGCCGCCGGTCGCACCAAGTCCGCGTCCGACTTCTACACCGCCGGTGGCGGCATCACCGGTTTCCAGAACGGCCTGGCCATCGCCGGTGACTACATGTCGGCGGCCTCGTTCCTCGGCATCACCGCTGCGGTGATGACCAATGGTTACGACGGCCTGATCTACGCGTTGGGCTTCCTGGTGGGTTGGCCGATCCTGACCTTCCTGATGGCAGAGCGCCTGCGCAACCTCGGCCGCTTCACCTTTGCCGACGTCGCCGGCTACCGCTTCCAGCCCAAGCCAATCCGCATGTTTGCCGCCTCCGGCACGCTGGTGGTGGTGCTGTTCTACCTGATCGCACAGATGGTTGGCGCCGGTGCGTTGATCAAGCTGCTGTTCGGCCTGGACTACTGGATCGCAGTGGCGCTGGTCGGTGTGTTGATGATGGTCTACGTGCTGTTCGGTGGCATGACTGCAACCACCTGGGTGCAGATCATCAAGGCCTGCCTGTTGCTGTCCGGCGTGACCTTCATGGCCGTGATGGTGATGTGGCACTTCAACTTCAGCTTCGAGGCGCTGTTCAGCGAAGCGGTGCGGGTCAAGACCCAGATCGCAGCCAACGGCGGCAAGAGTGCGGAGGAAGCGGCCAGTACCGGCTTGGCGATAATGGGGCCTGGCGGCTTCGTCAAGGATCCGATCTCGGCGATCTCGTTCGGCATGGCACTGATGTTCGGTACCGCCGGCCTGCCGCATATCCTGATGCGCTTCTTCACCGTTCCCGATGCAAAGCAGGCACGCAAGTCGGTGCTGTGGGCAACCACCTGGATCGGCTACTTCTACATCCTGATCTTCATCATCGGTTTCGGTGCGATCGCACTGGTGCTGACCAATCCGGAATATGCGGACCCGGTCACCGGCACCATCCAGGGCGGCCCGAACATGGCAGCTGTGCTGGTCGGCAAGGCCGTCGGCGGCAACCTGTTCATGGGCTTCATCTCGGCCGTGGCGTTCGCCACCATCCTGGCCGTGGTCGCTGGCCTGACGCTGTCCGGTGCATCGGCGGTGTCGCATGACCTGTATGCCACGGTGTTCAAGAAGGGCAACCCGGAGCCGGGCTCGGAGCTGCGTGTCTCGCGCATCACCACCTTGGCATTGGGCGTGATCGCGGTGCTGTTGGGTATCGTGTTCGAGAAGCAGAACGTGGCCTTCATGGTGTCGCTGGCCTTCGCCATCGCCGCCTCGGCCAACTTCCCGGTGCTGATCCTGTCGCTGCTGTGGAAGGACTGCACCACCCGTGGTGCGGTGATTGGTGGCTCGCTGGGCTTGGCTTCGTCGCTGATCCTGACCCTGCTGTCGCCGTCGGTATGGGTGGACACGCTGGGCAATGCGGCCGGCAGTGCGCCGTTCCCGTACACCAGCCCGGCACTGTTCTCGATGACGATTGCCTTCGTCAGCATCTGGTTCTTCTCGATCACCGACAAGAGCAAGAACGCACAGGCCGAACGTGCTGCCTACCCGGCACAGCAGGTGCGTGCCGAGACCGGCATTGGTGCGAGCAAGGCTTCGTCGCACTAACTATTGGTAACGTTTGAAACAACGGCCGGCCTTGCGCCGGCCGTTGTCGTTTGCGCGGTTGGTATGGGGGTTTTCCCTGATGCGGGGTGGGAGGGCTGCTTCCTAAGATGCGGGAGAGGGGAGTTCCGCATTGTCAGGTCAGCAGTTCCACTTCCAGCCTTCTGCGAGGAACCGTATGCCGTGCCGTATCGCCAGAACCACCTTGTCCACGGGCATCGCCCTGATCATCGCCGGCAGCCTGCCCAACGCCTTCGCTCAATCGGCCGCTCCCAAGGCGGATGACTCCACCGACAAGGTGGTGGATATCAGCAGCGTCAATGTCACCGCGTCCGGCTCGCGCATCGACCGGCCTGGCTTCAACGCGCCGACGCCGACGGTGAAGGTGACGCCGGAGGACCTGCAGCTTTCCACCCATACCAATATCGCCGCCGCGCTCAATGACCTGCCGCAGTTCCGTGGCACGGTGTCGCCGCAGACCCACACCACCGGCGTGGATGCGGCGCGTGCGCCGGTCGACCTGCGCGGGCTGGGCACCAGCCGTACCTTGGTGCTGCTGGATGGCCGGCGTTTTTCCAGTGACAACGATCTGGCCAGCATTCCTTCGATCCTGATCAGCGGCGTGGATGTGGTTACCGGCGGAGCCTCCGCCGCCTGGGGTTCAGGCGCGGTTGCCGGCGTGGTCAACGTGCAGCTGGACAGCCAGCTGGTCGGCACCAAGATCGACGTGCAGGGTGGCGTGTCCTCGCGCTCGGACAACCAGAAGCAATACGTCTCGGCCGCCACCGGCTTCGAGATCGCACAAGGCCGTGGCCACATCGTGATTGGCGGTGAGGCGCTGAACAACGACGGCATCATTCCCAAGACCTCGCGGCCGTGGCTTGGCCGCACCGCGCAGCTGTCCAACGGCGACGGCACGTTCACGATGAAAGACAATGTCGGTTACGGCAATGCCGCCATCGGCGGTTTGATCACCACCGGCGTGCTGGCCGGGCAGGCCTTCAATCCGGATGGAAGCCTGCGCAGGTTCCCGGGCTATACCGGTGCGTCACTGATCCAGGGCGGCGAGAGCCCAAGCAACGATGACATCAGCTCACTGATGACGCCGCAGCGCCGTTACAACGTGCTTGGCCGGTTGTCGTGGAACCTCACCGACAACACCAGCCTGACCATGGACGTGCGCCACTCGCGCAGCTGGAACCGTTTCCCGTGGTTCGGCGACCACAACCGTGGCACCGGGCTGAAGATCGGCGTCGACAACGCCTTCCTGCCCACTGCGGTGCGCGATGCGCTGGTGGCTGCAGGCGAAACGAGCTTCGGCCTGGGTCGCTTCAACAGTGATTTCGCGTTCCCCGATATCGACTATGACCGCCGCACCACCCAGTTCACCCTCGCGCTGGACGGCGTGGTCGGCGACAACTGGCGTTGGAGCGGCTATTACAGCCACGGCGACAACCAGTCCGATCTGGCCGCGCCGGGCTTTCTGTTGACCAGCAACTACCGCGATGCAGTGGATGCGGTGATCGATCCGGTCAGCGGCAAGCCGGTGTGCCGGGTGACCCTGAGCAATCCCAACTCCGGTTGCGTGCCGATCAACCTGATCGGCCATGGCGCACCCTCGGCCGAAGCGGCGGCCTACGTCACCGGCACGCCCAAGCGCATGACCAATACCAGGCTCGATGCGGCCGGCCTGGACCTGCGTGGCGAACCGTTCTCGCTGCCGGCAGGTGAAGTCTCGGTGGCCGTGGGCCTTGAGGCGCGCAAGGAACAGATCGAGCAGAAAGTGGGCGCACAGGATCTGAGCAAGTCCTTCAGCACCTGGAGTTCCTCGCCGATGGCCGGCAGCTTCCAGGTCCGCGAAGCCTTCGCCGAAGTGGCCGCGCCGCTGCTGCGTGATCTGCCGGTACTGCGTGACCTGCAGGTCAACGCCGCCGCACGCTTCAGCGACTACAACAGCTCCGGTGCGATCTGGTCATGGAAGTACGGCATGACCAATGAGTTCTTCGACGGCTTCCGTGGCCGCTTCACCCGTTCGCGCGATATCCGCTCGGCCAACCTGTCGGAGATGTACACCACCAGCACCACCGGCTGGTCGACCATCAGTGATCCACTGACCGGCACCTCAATCAGCGCGTTGGTGATTGGCGGCGGCAACCCGCTGCTGGACCCGGAGAAGGCCGACACGCTGACCGCCGGCTTCACCTGGGCACCGGCCAGCGTGCCGGGGCTGATCATGTCGGTGGATTACTTCGACATCGAGATCAAGGACGTGATCACCCAGGTATCGGCGCAGGAAACCGTGCTGCGCTGCATTGCCGGCAACCAGGCCATGTGCGGGCGCATCCAGCGCGATGGCAGCGGCGAGATCGAGCGGATCAATTCCAACTACGTCAACCTGGCCGAATACCGCACCAACGGCGTTGATCTGGATCTGCTCTACAACCTGCCGGCGGCCAATTTGTTCCCTGCCATGTCGGGCAACTTCCACACCCGTGTGCTGGCCACCTGGACCGATAATCTGAGCACGTACGACGGCAAGAACAGCTTCGAGTACGTGACCTCGCAAGGCCTGACCGGTGGCTCCGGCGTGCCGCGCTGGCGCGCAAACGCAACCTTCGGCTGGCGCGGTGACCGCTTCGGTGCACAGACGCGGGCGCGCTACACATCGCCTGGCGTGTACAACAACCAGCTGGTGCTGACCAACGGCAACATCCCGTCCTATGTGTACTGGGATCTGGGTGGCAAGGCGCGCTTCGCGCTGGCCGGCGACAACGAGGTCGAGGTGTACGCCGACATCAGCAACCTGTTCGACAAGAAGTCCCCATTGGGCGCGGTCGGCTCGCCTTACTACGATGTGGTGGGCCGCTACTTCACGCTTGGCGCGCGCATGCGTTTCTAGGGATGATGGCTGCCGCCCGCGCATGGGCGGCGGTGTTCCATTTGCAGAGGATTCCACATGTACCAACACCCGCTTCGTCGTCCCCCATCGCGGCCGCGCCTGCGCGCGCTGTTTGCCGCGCCGTTGCTGGCCTGCATGCTGCTGCCGGCGATGGCCGCGACCAAGCCGACTGCCAGCGCGGGACTTCAGACCGAGGCACAACGGCTGGCGGCTCTGTTGCCCGGTCAGCTCGGTGCAGCCATCGTGCATCTGGAAAGCGGACGCAGCGTCTACCTCGATGCGGATCGGCCGTTCCCGATGGCCAGCACGATGAAGGTGCCGGTGGCCGTGCATATCCTCACGCTGGTCGACGAGGGCAAGCTGAGCCTGCAGCAGCAGGTGACGCTGGACGCCGATGATGTCTACCCGGAAATGGGCGGGCCGATGGATCTGCACCTGAGTGCGGGTTCGGCCATCACCGTGCGCGATCTGCTGCACATGATGATCACGGTGAGCGACAACAACGCCACCGATATTCTGATCCGTCTTGGTGGCGGCACCACGGCAGTAAACGCACGCATGCAGGCGCTTGGCATCAGCGGCATGCGCGTGGACCGCTATATCTGGGAATTGCTGGCCAACTATCGCGGCAATGACGCCTCGCAGGCCAAACCCATGGGTCCGGCAGCCTACGCCGAGTTGTCGCGCAGTGAGCGCAGCGAGGAGCTGCGTCGTGGCCACACCAATGCCTGGAATGAAGACCCGCGCGATACCAGCAGCGCCCGCGCGATGGCGACGCTGCTGCAGAAGGTCTGGCGCGGGGAAGTGCTGCAACCGGCTTCCACCAAACTGCTGCAGGACATCATGCTCGATACCCGCACAGGTGCCGCCCGTCTGCGCGGCATGTTGCCGAAGGAAACGCCGGTCGCACACAAGACCGGCACGGTCGGTGACGTGATCAATGATGTCGGCGTGATCACGCTGCCGGGCGGACATGGCCATGCCATCGTCACGGTATTCGTGCAATCACGCGCCAGCAACGAGGAACGCGATGCGGCCATCGCCCAGCTGGCCCGCGCCGCACACGACTACTTTGTGTTCGTGCCCTGAATGGTGTCGCCTGCTCAGCCAGCAACGCTGAGCAGGCGCACCAGCTGCGCGCGGTGACCCACATCGAGCTTGCGGTAGATCGCGCTGATCTGGCTCTCGATGGTCTTGCGTGAGCGGCGCAGGTGGTTGGCGATTTCATCGTTGCGCATGCCGTCCAGCACCAGCTCGGCGACGCGGGTTTCGGTAGGCGAGAGCTTGCACCACATCGGCCGCGCCCCGGTCGGAACGTCGGCGGCGGCAGGTTGGGGCGGGGTCAAGCGCAGCAGGAACATCGGGTACAAGCCGTCAGCCTGCAGCCTGCCTTGCAGGCTGATCTGCAGTTGCGTGCCGGGTAGCTGCAGGTCGCCCATCAATACATCGGCATCGATAGGCTGGCCGGGTTGAGGCAGCCAGGCGCGCAGGGCTGCGAGGACCGTAGCGGGGAAGCCCACATGCCTGCCGCCATCACCCAGCCAGTGCGCACACAGCAGCTGCGCCGCAGGTGACAGGCTGATCAGGTGCAGCTCATGGTCAAGGATGATGTCGGCCTGGCTTTGGCGGTCAAGCAGCGCCTGGTAGATGGTGCGTCTTTCGTGCTGCAGCGAGCGCACCCGCTGCAGGCCTGCAGCCATCAGCGGGTGCAGTTCGTCGAGGAACTGCTGGTGGGCGCCGGTGATCTGTTCCTGGCCTGCGTGCATGCGGATGCTCAGCACCGCTTCCAGGCCTTCATCGCGCCAGAACGCCATGTGGATGAACTCATTCCAGCCCGGTGCCGGGTTCTGAGCGCGCAGCCGTTGCCGTGCCTGCGCATCGTCCGAGGCCACCTGCGACAGCGTGTACCAGTCGATGCGCGGATTGCGCTGCAGATAGGGTGCTGCAACATCGAGACTGCGCAGTGGCCGCGCGCCACCGTCGGCACTGCTGCCGAGGTAGTGCAGGCTGCGTTGCGGCTGGTAGGCGCCGGTGATGTCGTACATCAAGGTGCAGGAGTGGCAGGGCAGGTACTGGTTGAGCAGGTCCACGCAGGCCCGCCACAGCGCCTGCAGATCCAATGCCCGCAGCAGGTCCCGCTTGGCCTGCACGGGGCAGGCATCGGGGTTCCCTGCGATGTCATGTTCACGTCCCACCATGGTGCGGCATGCCCTCGAGATGGATCGCAGCTGCCCTGTCTGCTGCGGTCGCCATGCAGCTCTGCCGCGTCACGCCGGCACAAGCTGCACGAACTCTTCTAGCACTCATCGTGCGGGGGCGGCAAGCCGGCCCGCGGCTTCTGCGCGCTGAGCGCTGGGGTTGGTATTGCTCGACGGATCAGCTGCCTGCGAAGAGCACCCCTCCCCAGCCCTCCCCTGCGCGTTGCGCAAAGGAGGGGGCAGAAACGGCGTGCAAGGGGGGCTGACAGGTCACGCGCTTCGCTCCCTCCCTTGCGCAACGCGCAGGGGAGGGTTGGGGAGGGGTAGCTCCAATGCCTTTGCTCCCGACTTTGCGCAGCACATCACGCCCGCCTCGCAAACAATCCTTCACTCCTCAACACACACAGGTTTACAGTGGCCGCTGATCTTGGGGGAGGCACCATGGATCCACAGACCGATAATTCAAGCAATCTGCAGCAGCGTCTTGCGCAGCTGCGCGGGGCCTGGCAGCAGCACAAGCCGGACTACGAGCAGCGCCGCGATGACCTGCGCCGCCTGCGTGCGGCGTTCAAGGCGCGCATCCCGGCGATGACCGAGGCCATCGCCGCCGACTTCGGCCACCGTTCAAAGCACGAATCGGTGATCGCCGACGGTATGACCGTCACCGGTGAAATCGATCATCTGCTCTCGCACCTGCGCGGCTGGATGCGGCCGGAGCGGATCGGCGTGGGCTGGCGCTTCTGGCCTGCACGGGCGCAGGTGCGGCCGCTGCCGGTGGGCGTGGTCGGGGTGATCTCGCCGTGGAACTACCCGGTCAATCTGGCGCTGGTGCCATTGGCGACAGCGATTGCGGCAGGCAACCATGTGATGCTCAAACCTTCCGAGCACACGCCGAACAGTTCGGCCTTCCTGCAATCGCTGTTGGCGGAAGTGTTTCCCGCTGATCGGGTGGCGGTGGTGCAGGGCGACGCCGGCGTGGCCTCTGCGTTCTCGGGTTTGCCGTTCGACCATCTGGTGTTTACCGGTTCCACTGCGATCGGCCGCAAGGTGATGGCTGCTGCCGCGCAGCACCTGACTCCGTTGACGCTGGAACTGGGTGGCAAGTCGCCGGCCTTGATCGCCGCCGACTATCCGCTGGATGGCGCGGCCGCACGGCTGGCCACAGGCAAATGGTTCAACGCCGGCCAGACCTGCATCGCGCCGGACTATGTGCTGATCGATGAAGGCCGGGTGGATGCGTTGGTTGCCGCGCTGCGTGCGCAGGTGCAGCAGCGTTATGGCGACTTCAGCGATGCGGGTGATTACAGCCGCATCATCAATGAAGGCCAGTACCAGCGTCTGCAGGGCTATGTGGACGATGCGCTTGCGCGCGGCCTGCAGGTGCTGCCCTTGGCCGATATCGACGCGGAGCGCTCACGGCGCGAGCGTTTGTTCCCGCCGACCTTGATCCTGCAGCCGGGCGATGATGCCACGGTGATGCAGGACGAGATCTTCGGCCCGATCCTGCCGATCCGCAGCTACCGCTCGTTGGATGAGGCCATCGCCACCATCAACGGCCGTGACCGTCCGCTGGCCTTGTATCCCTTCAGCCATGACAAGGCGACGGTGGAGAAGATCGTCGGGCAGACGCTTGCCGGTGGGGTGACCGTCAACGACACCTTGCTGCACTTCGCGATCAACGGCCTGCCGTTTGGTGGCATTGGTGCCAGCGGCATGGGCGCGTACCACGGCAAGGCCGGGTTCGATGCGATGAGCAAGCGTTTGCCGGTGCTATGGCAGACGCGGCGCGCGGGCAGTGACCTGCTGCGTCCGCCGTATTCCAAGGTGGCGCGTTTCATTGAGATGATTTCGCGCTGAGGTAGAAAATCCGCAGCCCGGCACAGGGGGCCGGCTGCGGTGACACCGGCACGAGGGAGAGGGAGCCGGGTGTCGAAAAGCTTTTTATAGCCCCTCTCCCTTCGGGAGAGGGGTTGGGGAGAGGGTAAGAGGCGAAGCCTCTTGCGGCCTGATGTCGCCGGGCTTCGCGCTTACCCTCATCCGCCCCTTCGGGGCACCTTCTCCCGTAGGGAGAAGGGATAGGTCAGGCATTGCTTTTGCGCTCAGCCGCCCAACTCATCCGCAATCCGCTGACGCAAGGTCTGCAGATCCTTGGCAAATGCCTCAATGCCGGTTGCCAGCTTTTCAGTGGCCATCGGATCAGCCGCCATATCCGCATCGAACTTCGCTTCGTCGATCGCAGCGACATTCAAAGCCTCAGCAGCACCAGCAACCAGCTTGCGCGGTAACTCACCAAAATCGGCGTCCAGCTTCTCCAGCAGGTCCGGCGAAATCGTCAGACGATCGCAACCCGCCAGCGCTTCAATCTGCGCAGTCGAACGGAACGACGCACCCATGACAACGGTGCTGGAACCACGGCGCTTGAACTCGGCAAACACACCGCGCACGAACACCACGCCCGGGTCTTCGTCGATGTTGGCCGGGGTTTGGCCGTTTGCCACGTACCAATCCAGAATCCGGCCGACAAACGGCGAGATCAGGAAGGAGCCGGCTTCCGAGCAGGCCAAGGCCTGGGTCGGGTTGAAGATCAGTGTCAGGTTGCAGTCGATGCCTTCGGCCTGCAGCACGCGAGCGGCTTCCACGCCGGCCCAGGTGGCGGCGATCTTGATCAGCACCTTGCTGCGCGGCACGCCGGCCGCTTCGTACATGGCGATGAACTCGCGCGCCTTGGCAATCGTCGCCTCGGTGTTGTGCGCCTGGTCGGCATCCACTTCGGTGGAAACACGGCCCGGCACCAGCTCGGCCAACATCGTGCCGACGCCAACAGTCAGGCGATCGACAACGGCGTTGGCAATGGCCTGCTTGTCACCGGACTGGGCCCGGCCCCACTGCAGCTCGCGCTCGATCAGGCCGGCGTAGACCGGCAGGTCGAGGGCTTTCTTCACCAGCGTCGGGTTGGTGGTGCAGTCGACCGGGCGCAGGCGCTTGATGGCGTCGTAATCACCGGTATCGGCGACGACGACGGACAGTTCGCGCAGCTGCGCGAGCTTGGATGCAGTGCTCATGATGTGCTCCGGATCAGGCGGTGGTGTCGCCAGCATCGGCGGCGGCGATGACAGCGGCGGTGTCCTGGTCGAAGGTCGGCGCAGCGAAGGGCTGCGGGCCGGGCGTACGGCCAAACACGATGGGACGGGTGATGCCGCGATAACTGCCCAGCAGCGGGTGCGGCAGCGTAGCGATCATGTCCTCGGCCAGCACCTGCGGGTGATCGAACATGTCTTCGACCTTGCGCGCGGCCGCGCACGGCACTTCCTCGCCAAACAGGGTTTCCCACTCCAGCGCAGTGCGTGCGGCCAGTGCGGCGTGCAGCTTGGCCAGCAGTTCGTCGGAATGCTCGGCACGCTTGCGCACGGTGTCGTAACGCGGCTCGCTGCCCATCGCCGGCAGGCCGATCTTGTCGCACAGCGCCTGCCAGAAACGCGGCGTATTGGCCGAGATGTAGAGATGGCCCTGCGCGGTCGGGTGGATGCCGGTGACACCGCCCGAGCGCATGTCGCGGCCCACGCCTTCCGGCTCGCCTTCGGCCCAGATCATCCGCGCCGATTGCATGGTCAGCGCACTGCGCAGCAGCGACACTCCAACGTATTGGCCTTCGCCACTGCGTTCGCGTTCAAACAATGCCGAGGACACGCCGGCGGCAACCAAGGCGGCGGCGTAATAGTCGACAACCGAGCCGTACAGAATCTCTGGCGCGCCGCCAGGCTTGCCCTGCATCGCGCACATGCCGGTCATGGTCTGCAGCACCTGGTCGTAGCCGGCCTTGTCCTTGAGCGGACCGTCTTCGCCGTAACCGGTCACAGCGCAGTACACCAGGCGCGGGTTGATCTTGTTCAGGCTGTCGAAGTCGATGCCCAGGCGGGCCGGCACGCTGGGGCGGAAGTTGTGCACCAGCACGTCGGCCTCGCGTACCAGGCGCATCAGCACCGCGCGCTGATCGGCTTCCTTCAGGTCCAGCACCACGCCGCGCTTGGAGCGGTTCACGCCGAGAAAGGCGCGGCTTTCCGCTTCCAGCGTAGACGGGTACTTGCGCAGGTTGTCACCAACCGGCGGCTCCACCTTGATCACTTCGGCGCCCTGGTCGGCCAACAGCGTGCAGCCGTAGGGACCGGCGATATAGGCGCTCAGGTCGAGCACGCGCACGCCGCTGAGCGGGCCACGGGCACCATCGCGCTGGGCGATGTCGAACGGAGATGGGTTGTTGCTTGCTGACATGGGCTGCACTCGAATCCTTGATTGCAGTTTCCTCCCGGTGCGTGGGAAGAAACATATCGTGCGGGTATTTTCAGCGTGGACAAAAAGCAGGTATCGCCTTGTCATCGCCTGCATCGTTGCCGCTGTCTGCGCCATGCAGAGCAACAGACAGCGGCAACAGGCTTACTGCGGTGCCAATGACAGCCAGCTCAGGCGCCAGACATCATGCTCGCGGCCACCACAGCGGTAATACGGCTCGAACACCAGCGGCGCGCGGCATTCCAGCTGCATGGTCACCGTCGCACCTTCACCGGCGTCTTCGCCTACCTGCAGCCAACGTGCCGGATCACCTGCGGGCAGCTTCACCGTTTCATCGGTCTTGAAGCCATCGATCAAGCCGGTCGCATAGACCAGCGGGCCGTAGCTGAGACCAACGTATTCCCAACGCAGCACTTCCTGCGCCACCGGCGAACCATCCGGTGCGCGTGATTCCTGCACGTTGATATTGGCCGCACGGTGCAGCTGTGGCTGCATCGGCAGCTGTACGTTGACCAGGTCACCGGCCTGCCATTGCCGCTGCAGCTGCACGTAGCCATCGGCGCCCACCTGCACCGGCACATTGACGCCATTGACCAGGATGCGGGCATCTTCGGCCCAGGCCGGGATGCGCAGACCGATGCCGAAACTGGTGCTGTGCTCGGGGGTGACGCGCAGGCTGATCTCGCCATTGAACGGATAGCGGGTCTGCTGCTGCAGCACCACCTTGCCCGCATCGGCGTGGTTGAGGGTCGCTTCGCCGGCACCGTACAGGTTCACCCGCAAGCCACCATCGGCGGCAATGCCATAGGCGATCTGTGGCAGCTCTTCCACTGCCATCGCGCCGGACGACTTGCAGCAGCGCCAATACGTGGTGTGCACGCGCTTGCCGTTGGGGAAGGTGTAATAGCACCAGTCCTCGCCATTTGGCGCCATCGCTGCCAGCAGGTCGTTGTAGGCGGTGCGTTCCAGCTCATCGGCGTAGCGGGCGTGGCCGGTGATGGCCAGCAGCTCGCGGTTGAGCTGCATCCACGCCAGCACCGAACAGGTTTCCACATAGGCCTGCGGGAAGAACGTGCGCGGTGCGTTGAACACCTCGCGCGAACGATGCGCAACGCCGCCCCACGGGCCACCACCCAAAGTCAGGTGCTGCTCGCGGATGTTGTTCCACAGATTGTCGATAGCCAGCTTGTAATCGGCCTTGCCGGTGGCCTTGTACAGCTTGGCCAGGCCGACCAGATTCCACGACAGCTGGTAGGCCTTGCCGGTGGCGATGAAGGCCGCGTCTTCGTTGGCGATGCCCTTGTCGAGCAGGGCCAGGCGCGGGTTGGCGTTGGCCTGTTGCAGGATCTTCTCGGCCAGTGCCAGATAACGCGGCTCGCCGGTGACCAGATACAAGTCGGCGGCCGGGTCCAGCAGCACCGTCGCCGACATGCCGTGGTGGTTGCCCAGCGTGGTGATGTCGATGCCCGATTCCAGCGCCTGCCAGCACAGGTCGGCGATGCGCCGTGCGGCCTGCAGGTAGCTGTCATCGCCCAGCGCACGCCAGGTTTCGAGGAAGCCGAGGATCAGATAGCTGTGGGTCCAGATGTCCCAGGTGCGCAGAGCCGGCTCACCGTTCCAGCTCTCGGGCTTGGGCGGCTGCGGCACGGTGAAACGGCGGTCGGCGGCGTAGTTGCCCAGATAGCCATCATCGTCCTGCTGGCTGATCAACCAGTCGGCGACGCGGCGCAGATTGGCCTCCAGCTCGGGCTGGCTGCCCTGTGCGACTGCGCGTGCGGTGGCCGACAGCCACTTGCCGGCGTGCTCGCCGTACCAGTCGCCTTCCTGGTTCTGCTGCTTGTGTGCCTGGCCGAAGATGCTGATCGACGGGCTGGCTTCATCGACGATGAAGTGGCTCAGGCGGCCGCTGCGGTTGGCCGCGAGCATCTGCCCGAACATGCCCTCGAGCTTTACCGAGGCAGGTGCTATCAGCTGCTGGCCGATGGTGATGGCCGCACTCATGCCGCGTCCACCACGCAACGGAAGCCGAGCATGCCGCTGCGGTCCTTGGCCGGTGCCATCAGCAGGTACTTGCCGTGCTGGTCCAGGCGATAGGCCTGCGGGAAATACCAATGCGAGGTCTGCGGCTGGTAGCTGGAGCCACCACGCAGGATCGCCGCACGGGTGTGCTCGTCGCTGAACTCATCGGTCCACTGCCACACATTGCCGACCAGATCCTCGACGCCGAACGGGCTTGCGCCCTGCGGATGCGCATCGACATCGGCCGGTGCCAGCAGGCGGCGGCCACGGTTGACCTGCGGCACGCGGCTTTGATCCCAGTCGTTGCCCCACGGATAGGTTCGGCCATCGTTGCCCTGCGCTGCGTACTGCCATTCCCATTCGTGTGGCAGACGCTTGCCGGCCCACGCGGCGTAGGCGCGCGCGTCTTCCAGCGACACCCAGATCACCGGTTTGTTGTCCCAGCCGGCACGCGGTGCGCCATCCACCCAATGGGCGAGGAAGTTGATGTCATCGGCCGGGTGATACGCAGTGGCGTCGACGAAGGCCTTGAACTGTGCGTTGGTGACCGGATGACGATCGATATGGAACGCCTGCATCTGCATCAGCTTGCGGTGATGGCGACGCGGGCAGTCTTCCCACGGGAACTGCACGTCCTGGCCCGCCCAGTTGAAGCCTTCGATCTCGATGCCGCCGACGGCGAACACGAACTCGCCCGCCGGAATGGTGACCATACCGGCCGGCGCGGCCGCCTGCGCTGCCGTGGCGGGGATCTCACGCAGCTGCTGCGGGATCGCCTTCCATGCGCCGGAGAAGCTGTTGAGCGGCTGCACAGCGCGCTTGGCGGCTTCGATCAGGAAAGCATCCAGTCCTTCAACCGCAGCGCCCGGCTGCACGCTCAGCACTGCGCCAAAGCCGCGCGCTTCCATCGGCAGCTCGATGATGGCCAGGCCATCACGCAGCGCAGGCGACAGCTCAACGCCGTGCCAGACATCGTAGTAACGGGTGCCGTCCACATGCGGCAGACCGATCTGCTCGCCATTGACCGCGTACTCGTTGCGGTTGATCAAGGTGTGCAGGCTCAGCCCATCGACCGGGAACTTGCTGGCGAAGATGCCGCCCTGGTAGCAGACCTGGTACGGCTCCCACTCCATCGACACAATCAATGCGGGGAACTGGCGATAGATTGCTGCCATGCGGCGCAGCGTTTCACCATCGCGTGCGGTGAACTGGTTCCAGATGCCCCAGATGTTTTCCCAGGCGTTGTAGCCGATGCCGTTGAAGAAGCAGTATTGCAGGTCGTGGTTGCGGTTGCGCCCCCAGCGGTTCTCGTAATTGACCATGTGGCGCGGCTCCAGCCACTTCCACTTGGACACCGGCGGCACCGGGCCATCGGGTGCCTTCTTGCCCCAGCTCTGCACGTTCCAGATCAGCTGCTCTTCGGAGCTGATGGTGGATTCGGGCTGCACCACCACCGGGTTGCCATTGGCGTCACAGGCGTCGAAGAACGCGCGCGGCACGCCGTTGAAGGTGTCACCGTTGATGCCGTCGGCGCCGGTGGCCTTGATGATCTCGGCCAGGCCGTCCCAATGCGTCACGCCCGGGTCACGGGTGCCGTGATCCCACGGCTTGGCGGGCAGGAACACGCGCACGCCGCGCTTCTGGAAGGCCTTCACTGCAGCGGTCAAACCTTCCAGGCCGCCCGGCAGCGTATGCGCCAGGTCGAACTGGTTGCGGTCGTCGATACCGATGTTCGGGTAGATGTACCAGATCAATACCGAGTCCAGCCCGCCGAAGCGTTCGATCAGATCGTCCAGGTACTTGTCGACGGTGTACTGCGCGGTATCCACGTCGAAGAAATAACGGTCCTCGACCATCATCTGCGCGTGCACGAAGTTGCGCTGCGCCCACTGCAGTTCCGGGCGGCGGTAGTTCACGTCGGTATAGCCGATGCGCACCAGGTGTTCCTGGCGCCAGTCCTTCAGCTCGGTCAACCAATCGGCGGCGCTGGCATTGGCATCGATCATCCAGCTGCCGATATCGGCGAACGGCCACGCCGGCGCCTTACCCGGGGTGGGCAGGTACCGGCCGGTGGTGACGTGCGAGAACTTGTACTCGGTATGGATCGCCTCACGCCCGTGATCGGGGGAATCGTTGTCGTAATCGGGTGCGGGGTAGGGCGAAGTCATGGCAGTCATCCAACAAAAACGGGGAGGGCGTAACAGTTACAGCGCGCACCATGCCGCAAGCGCGGCATGGGCGTTGGCGCCGGGCAAGCGGCTGGCATCGGCCAGCAGCGCTTCCACCTCGGCGTGGTCGGGGATACTGGATTGTGCACCCAGGCGCGTACAGGTCAGTGCCGAAGCGGCGCTGGCGGCAAGCAGCGCCTGTTGCAGCGGCGCGTTCTGCGCCAAGCGGGCGATCAGCGTGCCGCAGAAGGTGTCGCCGGCAGCGGTGGTATCGACCGGTGAAATTGAGAACGCCGGCTGCACCAGAATCTTGCCATCGATGCTCGCCATGCAGCCGCGCGCACCGAGGGTGACGATCACGCAGGGCACATCCAGTCGGGCCAGGCCGCTGGCCAGATCCGGCGGATTGCCGGCCACCACGGCCAGCTCGCCTTCGTTGACGATCAGCATGTCCAGCAGCGCCAGCAGCTCGGCCGGCAACACCTGCGCCGGTGCGGCGTTCAAGGCAACCTTTACACCCGCCGCACGTGCGGCGGCGGCATAGGCCTGCACGGCGGCCAGTGGCGATTCCAGCTGCAGCAGCAGCCACTGCACGCCGTCCAGCGACGGTAGGTGCGCGGGCAGCAAGGCCATGTTGGCGCCCGGCGCGACGGTGATCGCGTTCTCGGCATCATCGGACAGGCAGATGAAAGCGGTGCCGGTAGGCAGCTGTGCATCGCGCACGGTGTGCAGCGTCACGCCGGCATCGTTCAACGAGGCCTCGATCGGCTTGGCGAAATCGTCAGCGCCCAGCGCCAGCAGCATCTGCGTGGCGGTGCCACCAGCACGCGCACAGGCCACGGCCTGGTTTGCACCCTTGCCGCCGGGGAAGGTGCGGAATTCACGGCCGAGCACGGTTTCGCCCGGTGCCGGCACATGCGCCGCACGCACAACGAAATCGAGATTGGCCGAGCCGGCGACAAGAACGGTGGAGGTCATGGAATGGCCTGGTAAACGAGGTTGTAGAACGGGGTGGCCAGCGAGGGCAGGCGCTTTTTGCCATCGGGCAGGTATTGCAGCAGCACGATGGCGATCAGTTTTTCGCTGCGATCCACGGTGAAATAAGTGGATGCCGCACCGGACCAGCCGAACTGGCCGACGCTGCCCAGGCGACCGCGCACGGCGGGGTTGGTAACCACATAACCGCCCAGTCCGAAGCCTTCGCCGTCGCTGAAGCCCTGGATGGCAGGCGTGAAGCCGCTGAGCTGGTCGGCCATCATCAAATCCACGGTCTTGCGCGAGAGCAGGCGCACGCCGTTGCTTTCACCATTGCCCAGCAGCATGCGGGCGAACTTCAGGTAGTCAGCAGCGGTGGAGTACAGGCCGCCGGCGCCGCTGTCATAGTCTTTCAGGCGCACGCCTGGCGTGCGAGCGCTCGGCGTATCGGCGATGTGCAGCGCGCCATCGTTGGCGCTGGTGGGCAGATCGACCACGCGTGCGCGTTGATTAGCTGCCACCTCAAAGCCGGTCTCGTTCATGCCCAGTGGCTGGAAGATGTGCTGTGCCAGGAACTGCGCGAACGGTTGCCCGCTGACGACTTCAACCACGCGCGCCAGCAACTCGGTGTTGCTGCCTTCGTAGTGGAAATGGGTGCCGGGCGCATCGGCCAGCGGCAGCGTCGCCAGGCGTGCGGCGACATCTTCCAGCGAGGTGGCGCTGTCGACGTCGGCGCGGTTCAACAATGCGGTGGCGACGGCATGCCCGTCCGAATCCGCAGCAAAGCCGCTGGTATGGGTGAGCAGATGACGGATGGTGATCGCGCGCGGCGCAGGCGCCAGCAGCGGATGTGCGGCATCGCCACCGGTCACGATCTGGCGATCGGCGAAGGCGGGGATGAAGCGCGACAGCGGATCGTCCAGTGACAGCTTGCCCTGTTCCAGCAGCATCAGGATCGCGGTCGAGGTGACCGGCTTGGTCATCGAGTAGATGCGGAAGATGCTGTCTTCGCGCATCGGCCGGGTGCGGGCGATGTCGGCATGGCCCCACTGGCCGTGGAATTCAGTACGGTCGTTTACTTCCACCACTGCGACCGCACCGGGGTAGCCGGTGGTGCTGGTGGATTGGGCGAGGAAATTGTCCAGGCGTTGCCAGCGGTCACTGTTGGCTGCCAGCGCGCTGCTGATGCAGGCCAACCAGGCAACTGCACCCAGCAACAGGCCACGCGCGATGTGGCTACGGGTGTTGTTGCGGAACATGGGCAAGCCTCCGTTTTCAGGGTCTTGGGCAGCAAGCGTTGTAGGAGCGGCGTCAGCCGCGAAGCAGGCAAGCGTAATGGCTACGAAGTGTCTGCAATTGCTGGCCCTGCGGGAGCGGCCGTTGCCCTGGTTTCGCGGCTGACGCCGCTCCTACAGCTATCAAACCAAACGGCGCCACAGTTGCCTGTGGCGCCGTCTGTCACACATGGATCAGAACTTGAAGGTGTGGGTCAGCGACACCATCCGGCCACGGCCGGAGAAGTAGTTCTGCCAGCCCGGCAGCTGCGACCAGGTCAACACGTACTGCTTGTCGAACAGGTTCTCAACGCCCAGTGCCAGCTGGCCATAACGGCCGATGTCGTAGTTCACGCTCAGGTCCCACAGCGCATAGCCATAGGTGTTCTCTTCGTTCTTGTAGACCGCGTTGTTGGCCGGATTGACGAAGGTCTCACGCAGGTCGCGGCTGAAGGTCTTGCTCACACCCAGGGTTGCGCTCAGGTCGTCGTTCGGGGTCCAGGTCACCGAGGCATTCACCTTGTCCGGCGAGATGTCCAGGATGCCCATTTCCTTCTTCAGGCCCGAGCCCGGGTAGTACTGGGTCTGGCCGCGGATGCGCGAGTACAGGAAGCTGGCCTTCCACTGCTCGTTGAAGGTCCAGGCGCTGTTCAACTCGAAGCCTTCGATCTCGACCGGTGCGCGGGTCAGGATGAAGTCGTCGGTGGCCTTGTCGATGGTCAGGGTGGAGCCGAAGTCCGAGGTCGAGCGGTACACGGAGGCACCGACTTGGCCCTGTGCGCCGCGCCAGTTGAAGCCGATTTCCTTGTTCTCGGTGATCAGCGGCTGCAGATCGGCGATGCAGGACACGGCCTTGCACGGGCTGCTGGCCTGGATGTTGCGCAACGGGATGCCGACGTTGGCGATGCCGAAGCCTTCGGAGTACGAAGCGAACACCGACCACTGGTCGGTGATGCGCCAGATCGCACCGAAGTTGGGCATGTTGGCCTTGTAATCCATCTTGCCGCCCTGCACCGGGGTGTGGTCGCGGAAGGCAACGGTGGTGTAGCTGTCGATTTCCAGCTGGCCGTCTTCGCGGCGGACGCCGGCGTCCAGGGTCACCGGGCCGATGTCCCAGCTCAGCTGCGCGTACGGCGCGATGCTGGTGTACTTCATCGGCGGCACCCACAGGCGGTTGGTCAGCGCCAGGCGCTGCTCGGCGGTGTCTTCCACCAGGTCCAGGCCGGCACGCAGGCGCAGGCCTTCGACCTTGAACAGGTCGCTGTAGGCGTAGCCGAAGCGCAGGCCCTTCTTCTCGCTGTTGATTTCCGACTGGTCCCAGATGCGCTCGGTGGTCGGCAGCATCGGCTTGACCAGCTGGCGGTCATCGCCGTCTTCGGGCACGTAACGCATGGCCTGCTCGGCCCAGTACGCATCAACGCTCAGGTCGCCGCCGAAGAAATCGGCATTGGTGTACTTCACTGCAAATTGTTCGAAATCGTTGAACTCGGCCAGCGAATCCTTGATCGAGCCCTTTTCAGCGGTGTTGGTGGTCGGGTTCGGGCATTCGACCGCATCAAACCGGCAACCTTCCACCGGGATGTAGTTGTGCTTGCCGCCGATGTGGAAGTTGCTGTAGCTGGCCTGGATGCGCTGCATCTGGCCTTCGCCGAAGTTGTAGCCACCCTTCATGAACAGGTTCTTGCTGTACGAATCGGACAGCGAACCGGAGGTGTTCAGGCCAACGCGGCGGCCGTCGCCGTCGTAGGAGATGCCACGGTCGATGTACGCGCCGCTGATCAGGTAGTCGACCGCGTCGCCCTTGAAGGCGTGGGTGACGCCGATCTTGGACTGCGCGCTGTCGTCCTTGAACTGGCTGCTGTAACGGGTGGTAACGGTGGTTTCGTGGCCAGCCACGTCCGGGTTCTTGGACAGGTAGTTGATCACGCCACCGGCGCCGCCGATGCCTTCAGCGGCGGACGGGCCGTTGATGACTTCGATGCGGCCGATCACGCCCATATCGGTGAAGGTACCGTTGCGGCTGCCTTCGCGCAGCGGCGAGCCCTGCGGCACGCCGTCGAACAGGCGCAGCGCGACGCGACCACGCAGGGTCTCACCGGAGTTGCTCATCGCCTGCGAGGATTCGGAATAGCCCGGCACCATGCGTGCGAGCACGGCGGTGGCGTCTTCGGTCAGGTTCAAGGTGCGCTGCACCTGTTCCGGGCTGATCAGGGTGACCGCACCGGGCACCTTGTCGATGGCAACCGGGGTGCGGGTACCGGTGACGATCACCTGGTCCAGCGTGGTGGCGGCGTCCTGCGCAAAGGCCGGGCTCATCGCGCTGGCGAGCAGCGCGGCGCCGATGGCGGCCGTAAGTGGCTTGATCATGTTGTTCTCTCCCCCAGGTTTGAATGTGTGACGCAACCGGACTGGGAGCCGACAACGCCAGAAAGCGGTGGGGACTAGCGCCCCTTTGATCCTGTCGTTTGCTGGCTTGAGCACCCGCTGATGCGGGCGTCGGGCGCAGCTCCGACGTTGGGCGAAGCCTAGGCGGCGCCCCGGCGGGATAGAAGCGCACCTGTGTATGTTCAAAGCCTAGGGTTTGTTGCGATTGGCAATTGAACCGGTAGTGCCGAGCCATGCTGGGCGGGGGCAGCCCCACCTGTAGTGCCGCGCCATGCTCGGCAGAGGCAGCCCCACCTGTAGTGCCGAGCCATGCTCGGCAGAGGCAGCCCCATCTGTAGTGCCGAGCCATGCTCGGCAGAGGCCTTACCGGTAATGCTCCAGCCGAGCAT
>NZ_JBRRBO010000023.1:0-65617 GCF_056756175.1 Stenotrophomonas sp. STEN240
GGCGGATGAGGGGGCTTTGGCTTTTCAAGCAAAAGCGTGGCCGCCCCCCAACCCCCCTACCCCCAGCGGGGGAGGGGGTTCAAGCCAAAGCCAAGGCTAAAAGCCAAAGCCGGGGCTACGCCCAGAACAAAAGCCAAAGCCAAAGCCAAACCCTCGAAAGCAGAAAACCCGGCCTTGGCCGGGTTTTCTTCATGCAACGACTGCTCAGCCGTGAAACACCTTACTCGCCGCGCGTCACACGCTCTTCTTCTTCCAGAATCTTCTGCTGATCGAAGGAGGCCATGATGTCCTTCATGATCGGCCAGGTGCCTTCGCGGCCCAAGGCCGACACCAGGTACCACGGGCCGGTCCAGCCCAGCTCCTTGATGATCTGCTCCGCCGCCACCTTGGCTTCGTCCTCGAACATCAGGTCAGCCTTGTTCAGCACCAGCCAGCGCGGCTTGTTCAGCAGCTCCGGGTCGTGCTTGCCCAGTTCGCGCTCGATCGCACGCACCTGCTCAACCGGCGAAATACCCTCGACACCACCTTCCATCGGCGAGATGTCGACGAGGTGCAACAACAGGCGCGTGCGCTGCAGATGGCGCAGGAACTGCGCACCCAGGCCAGCACCATCAGCCGCCCCTTCGATCAGGCCCGGAATGTCGGCGATCACGAAACTGCGGTAATTCTCGACCTTCACCACGCCCAGGTTCGGGTACAAGGTGGTGAACGGGTAATCAGCCACCTTCGGCGTCGCCGCCGACACGGCTCGGATCAAGGTGCTCTTGCCAGCATTGGGGAAGCCCAGCAGGCCAACGTCAGCCAGCAGCTTCAGCTCCAGCTTGAGCAGACGCTCTTCACCCTCTTCACCCGGCAGCGCCTGACGCGGCGCGCGGTTGGTGGAGCTCTTGAAGTGCATGTTGCCGAGGCCGCCCTTGCCGCCCCTGGCCACCAGCAGGCGATCGCCATGGGTGGTCATGTCACCGATGACTTCATCGGTGTCGACATTCATCACCACGGTGCCAACCGGCACGGTGATGATCAGATCTTCGCCGCCCTTGCCGTAGGCCTGACGGCCCATGCCGTTCTCGCCGCGCTGCGCCTTGAAAATGCGGTCATGGCGGAAGTCGACCAGGGTGTTCAGGTTTGCGTCGGCGCGGATCCAGACGCTGCCGCCATTGCCGCCATCGCCACCATCCGGACCACCGAGCGGAATGAACTTCTCGCGGCGAAAGCCGATACAGCCATTGCCGCCGTTGCCAGCGATGACTTCGATCTCCGCTTCGTCTACAAGTTTCATGAATTTAACGCCGGGATTAGGAAATGGGGATTGGGGAATAGCAAAAGCAGGTACTGCCCATTATCGGCCCTGCACCCCGGAATGTCGGGGTTCCAACGAAAAACCCCGCCGAAGCGGGGCTCTCGTCAGCTGCCCACACCGGAGTATGGGCGGCTTGCGCGTACGGAATTAAGCTTCCGTGACAACGCTGACGGTACGGCGCTTGTTGGCACCCTTCACCGTGAACTCAACCTTGCCATTGACCAGCGCGAACAGCGTGTGGTCACGGCCCAGGCCGACGCCTGCACCCGGGTGGAACTGGGTGCCGCGCTGACGCACGATGATGTTGCCTGCTTCGATGGCCTGGCCACCGAAGATCTTGACGCCGAGGTATTTCGGGTTGGAATCGCGACCGTTGCGCGAGGAACCTACGCCCTTTTTATGTGCCATGACGGATGCTCCTTAGCAATTAGCCGGCGATGCCGGTGATTTCGATTTCGGTGTAGTACTGACGGTGACCCTGACGCTTCATGTGGTGCTTACGGCGACGGAACTTGATGATCCGGACCTTGTCGGCGCGGCCATGAGCCACAACCTTGGCGGTCACCGAAGCGCCCTTCAGCGCGTCACCCAGCTTGATGCCATCGGCATCGCCGAGCATCAGGACGGTGTCAAACTTGATCTCTTGGCCGGCTTCGACTTCGAGTTTTTCAACGCGCAGGGTTTCACCCTGAACGACGCGGTACTGCTTACCGCCTGTTACCAGAACTGCATACATGACCAGACTTCCTCTGTAGTTATTGTGGTCGCCTTGCCCGCCGTCGAGGGCGGACAGAAGCGGGATTTTACCGGCCACACCCAGCTCGGGTCAACCCACCCCCTGCCCTGATACGCCGGGGCTGAACGCCAGTTCAGGCCCGCGCCCGGGATCCACCACATTGGCGGGAAACAGCACTGGCAAAACTGGCAATTGCCCCCAAATGACAAGGCCGCTAGGCTGATTGACTGCCGTCAGCGACGCCCCCACACCCCCTGCTACCGGCCCCCAGCCGGCAGTGGTCCAAATCGGATTTCCCATGGCGATGGATTTCATCCGCATCCGCGGTGCGCGGACGCACAACCTCAAGAACATCGACCTCGACCTGCCTCGCGACAAATTGATCGTGATCACCGGCCTGTCCGGCTCGGGCAAGTCCTCGTTGGCGTTCGACACCATCTATGCCGAAGGCCAGCGCCGCTATGTCGAGTCGCTGTCGGCGTATGCGCGGCAATTCCTGAGCGTGATGGAAAAGCCCGATCTGGATCACATCGAAGGCCTGTCGCCGGCGATCTCCATCGAGCAGAAGTCGACCTCGCACAACCCGCGCTCGACCGTGGGCACCATCACCGAGATCTACGACTACCTGCGCCTGCTCTACGCCCGCGTCGGCAGCCCGCGCTGCCCGGACCACGGTTATCCGCTGGAAGCGCAGACCGTCAGCCAGATGGTCGACCAGGTGCTGACGCTGGATCCGGAGCAGCGCTACATGCTGCTGGCACCGGTCATCCGCGAGCGCAAGGGCGAGCATGCACAGGTCTTCGACCAGTTGCGCGCGCAGGGTTTTGTGCGTGTGCGCGTTGACGGCGAACTGTACGAAATCGATGAAGTGCCGGCGCTGACCCTGCGCCAGAAACACACCATCGAGGCGGTGATCGACCGCTTCCGCCCGCGCGAGGACATCAAGCAGCGCCTGGCCGAAAGCTTTGAAACTGCCCTCAAGCTGGGCGACGGCATGGCCACGGTGATGCCGCTGGAAGCCGCTGACACCACCCCGCAGCTGTTCTCTTCCAAGTACAGCTGCCCGGTCTGCGATTACGCGCTGCCGGAACTGGAACCGCGCCTGTTTTCGTTCAACTCGCCGGTCGGCGCCTGCCCGGGCTGCGATGGCCTGGGCGTTGCCGAGTTCTTTGATCCGAACCGCGTGGTCGTGCACCCGGAACTGTCGCTGGCTGCCGGTGCGGTGCGCGGCTGGGACCGTCGCAATGCCTATTATTTCCAGCTGATCGCCTCGCTCGCCAAGCACTACAAGTTCGACGTGGATGCCACTTGGCAATCGCTGCCGGACAACGTCAAGCAGGCCGTGCTGTACGGCAGCGGCGAAGACCAGATCACCTTCACCTATTTCACCGAAGCCGGTGGCCGCAACCAGCGCAAGCACCGCTTCGAAGGCATCATCCCCAACCTCGAACGCCGCTACCGCGAGACCGAATCGCCGGCCGTGCGCGAGGAGCTGGCCAAGTACATCAGCTCGCGGCCGTGCCCGGAGTGCAAGGGCGCGCGCTTGAACAAGGCGGCGCGCAATGTATTTGTCGCCGACCGTCCGCTGCCGGAAATCGCGGTGCTGCCGATCGATGAAGCCAAGCGCTTCTTCAGCGAGCTGAGCCTGCCCGGCTGGCGCGGGGAGATCGCCACCAAGATCGTCAAGGAAATCGGCGAGCGGTTGGGCTTTCTGGTCGATGTCGGCCTGGATTACCTCACGCTGGAGCGCAAGGCCGACACTTTGTCCGGCGGTGAAGCGCAGCGTATTCGTCTGGCCTCGCAGATCGGTGCCGGCCTGGTTGGCGTGATGTATGTGCTCGACGAGCCGTCCATCGGCCTGCACCAGCGCGACAACGAACGCCTGCTCGGCACCCTCACCCGCCTGCGTGACCTCGGCAATACGGTGATCGTGGTCGAGCATGACGAGGACGCGATCCGGCTGGCCGATTACGTGGTCGATATCGGCCCCGGTGCGGGCGTGCATGGTGGTGAAATCGTTGGCCAGGGCCAGCTGCAGGACCTGCTGGACGCGCCGCGCTCACTGACCGGCCAGTATCTGTCGGGCAAGCGCCGCATCGAGATCCCGGCACGCCGGCACAAGCCCAATCCGAAGATGACGCTGCGCCTGCGCGGCGCCAGCGGCAACAACCTGAAGAACGTGGATCTGGACGTTCCGTCCGGCCTGTTGACCTGCGTGACCGGCGTGTCCGGCTCGGGCAAGTCGACGCTGATCAACGACACCTTGTTCTCGTTGGCGGCGAACGAAATCAACGGCTCTTCGCATCCGATCGCCAAGTACAAGAGCGTCGAAGGCCTGGACCTGTTCGACAAGGTCGTCGACATCGATCAGTCGCCGATTGGCCGCACCCCGCGCTCCAACCCGGCAACGTATACCGGCTTGTTCACGCCGTTGCGCGAGCTGTACGCGCAGGTGCCGGAAGCGCGTGCGCGCGGCTATTCGCCCGGCCGTTTCAGCTTCAACGTGCGCGGCGGCCGCTGCGAAGCCTGCCAGGGCGATGGCTTGATCAAGGTGGAAATGCACTTCCTGCCGGACGTGTACGTGCCTTGCGATGTCTGCCACGGCAAGCGCTACAACCGCGAGACGCTGGAGATCCTCTACAAGGGCTACAACATCAACGACGTGCTGCAGATGACGGTCGAAGATGCATTGCGCCTGTTCGAGCCGGTGCCGTCGATCGCGCGCAAGCTGGAAACGCTGATGGACGTGGGCTTGAGTTACATCAAGTTGGGCCAGAGCGCGACCACGCTGTCCGGTGGTGAAGCACAACGCGTCAAGCTGTCCAAGGAACTGTCGCGCCGTGATACCGGCCGCACCCTGTACATCCTCGACGAGCCGACCACGGGCCTGCATTTCCACGACATCGAAGCGCTGCTCGGCGTGCTGCACAAGCTGCGCGACGAGGGCAATACGGTGGTGGTGATCGAGCACAACCTGGACGTGATCAAGACTGCTGACTGGATCGTTGATCTGGGCCCGGAAGGTGGCCATCGCGGCGGTACCGTGCTGGTCACCGGCACACCCGAAGACGTGGCTGCGCACCCGGACTCCTACACCGGCCAGTTCCTGGCCAAGATGCTGCCTTCAACCAGCGCGCGCCCCGAACAGCCGGCCGCGGTCGCCAACAAGCCCGATGCGCGCCCGCCGCGCAAGGAAAAGCCGGTCAAGAAGACGGCCGCCAAGAAGGCTGCCGCCCCCGCAAAGAAGAAGGCTTCGAAATGAGCAGTGAGCACAAGCAACTGGCCCGCGTACCGATCAGCGTGCGCTGGCGCGACATGGACTCGATGGGCCACGTCAACAATGCCAAGTACGTGTCCTACCTGGAGGAAGCGCGCGTGCGCTGGATGCTGGGCGTGGAAGGCGTGTCGATGAGCGACCGCATCGCCCCGGTGGTAGCCAATACCAACATCAACTACCGGCTGCCGATCGTGTGGCCGAACGACATTGTGGTGGAGTTGTTCGTCGAACGCCTGGGCAACAGCAGTGTGACCATTGGTCACCGCATCGTTGACCAGAACGACGACAGCAAGCTGTACTCGGACGGCAATGTGGTGGTGGTTTGGATGGATACGCAGACCGGCAAGAGCGCGCCGTTGCCGGAGGCTGTGCGCGGGGCTTCGAGCTGAGCCGAAGCGAAGCCTGCAGATCGGAAAGATGCCTGACACATCCCTTCTCCCGCATGCGGGAGAAGGTGGCCCGAAGGGTCGGATGAGGGGAGCTTTTAGAGCTTTTTGAGCTATGAAGCGCCCTCACCCCAACCCCTCTCCCGGTGGGAGAGGGGCTTTAGCTGCGATTGCGAGCATGACGGTGAACTGCCGGCATACGCATCGCCTTACTTCAACGCCACCTTCGGGAAATCCACCGGCACATCCAACGCCACGTTGATGTAGTTGGTGAATAGGTTCAACGCGACATGCGCCAGAATCTCGACGATCTGCTCGTCACCGAAACCCACGCTGCGCAGCTCTGCCACATCGGCATCACCCAGCTGTGCACGTTGCTCAACAACCTTCAACGCAAACCGCAAAGCTGCGGCAGTGCGCGCGTCATCGGATTGCCCCGCCTGTGCGGCGGCCATTTCAGTGGCGGTAGCGCCGGCTTGCTGGCCCAGCACGGTGTGCGCGGCCAGGCAGTACTCGCAGCGGTTGCGGTTGGCGATGGCGACAGCAAGCTGCTCGCCGAGCTTGCTGCCAAGACTTCCGTTGCCCAGGGCGCCAAATGCACCCCACATGCTCTGCAACGCAGCCGGTGAATTGGCGACGGCCTTGAACATGTTCGGCGTCGCGCCGAAGGCTTTGTGGATCTGCGCCAACAGCGGCTGGCTGGCGGCCGGGGCGGTCTGGGTTTGCAGGTTGATGCGTGACATGGTGATCTCCTGATCAGATGGGGTGAACTACCGGGCCGTCAGCCCGTGAGCAAAGTATTGCCTTGCGATCCGAACGATTTGATACGATCAGTCCAACAAACAAACCAATTGATACAGATGAGCACACTTCCGCCCGTGGATCGCCTGGCCGGCGTGCTGGAGAACTTCCGCTTCCAGGCGCAGCTTTTTCACTCCGGCCCGCTGTGCGGGCTGACCAGCTTCGATGCCGATGAAGGCCATGCCTATCTGCACGTGCTGCGCCGCGGGCAGCTTGAGGTCAGCCATCCCGGCAGCCGCGACATCCCGGCCTCAATGCACTTCAACGAACCGACCCTGCTGTTCTATCCGCGCCCGCTCAGCCATCGCTTCCACAACCCGCCACGCGAAGGTGCCGACTTCACCTGCGCGCGGCTGGACTTCGATGGCGGCATCGCCCATCCGCTGGTGCGCGGTTTGCCGTCGCTGATTGCGCTGCCACTGGCCCGTATTCCCGGGCTGGCGATGACGCTGGAGCTGCTGTTCAACGAAACCGACCATGTCCGCTGCGGCCAACGCCTGCTGACCGATCGCTTGTTCGAAGTGGTGGTGATCCAGCTGCTGCGCTGGCTGCTGGATCATCCGCAGGAAGCCGGCATTCCCGCCGGTTTCATCACCGGCTTGTCGGATCCGCGGCTGGCACGTGCGCTGGCCGCCATGCACGACCGCCCCGGCGAAAGCTGGACGCTGAGCAGTCTCGCCGAACAGGCCGGAATGTCGCGCACCGCCTTCGCCAATAGCTTCCGCGATGTGGTCGGGCAGACCCCGCTCGACTACCTGACCGATTGGCGTATCGCCCTGGCCCAGCGCCGGCTGCGCCAAGGCCGGCCGATCAAGGCCCTGGCCGACGAGCTGGGCTATGCCAATGCTTCGGCGCTGTCGCGCGTGTTCGCTGCGAAAACCGGAATGGCGCCGCGTGAATGGCTGAAACAGGCTACTGCCGATCCCGCGGCGGTCAACGGCACTGACTAAGGCGCCGGCGCCTCGCGCCGTACCTGCAACGATCCATCGACCTTTGTTCCACCCTCCAGACTCAGCCGCAACGGCAGCTGCGCACCTTCGGCAAGCGGCACTTCCGGCTGCATCAGCATCAGGTGCATGCCACCGGGCTTGAGTTCGACCGATGTGCCCGCCGCGACCGGCAGGCGTTCGATCTCGCGCATCCGGCTTACCCCCTGCACCATCGTGGTTTCGTGCAAGGACACTTCGCCGAACGCCTTGCTGCCAGCCCCGATCACCACCACCTCGCCGGCACAATCGTTGCGGATCCGCGCATAACCCGCCGCCATCCGCATTGCCCCCGGCGTCAGCCGCACCCACCCCTGCTCCAGCTTCACGCAGGCCGGCGCCGCGGCCGATGCCTCGAATGCACACAGGGCCAACAGTACGCACACGAATGGTTTGGTTATCATCGGGCCACGACTCCTTGCCGTACGAGAAACCGCAGCATGACCACGCTCATCGAAGTGATCAACCATGGCCCCATCCGCGAACTGCGCCTCGCCCGGCCGCCGGTCAACGCGCTGGACACCGAGCTGTGCCGCGCCCTGATTGCCGCCGTCACCCTGGCCATGAGCGACGACGTGCACGGCATCGTGCTGTCCGGCAGCGAGCGCATCTTCACTGGCGGCATGGACGTACCGCACCTGCTGTCGCACGGCGATGACAAGCGCAAGCTGATGGACAGCTGGCAGGCTTTCTTCGGCGCCGCGCGCGCCCTGGCCGAAAGCCGCGTGCCGGTCGTGGCCGCACTCACCGGCCATTCGCCGGCCGGCGGCTGCGTACTGGCGCTGTGCTGCGATTACCGGGTGATGGCGCGCAGCACCGACCCTGCCAAGCCCTATGTGATCGGCCTGAACGAGGTACAGGTAGGCCTGGTGGCACCGGAAGGCATCCAGCGGCTGATGCGTCGCGTGGTTGGCCCGCACCGCGCCAGCGTGCTGCTGAGCGGCGGCCAGCTGGTCAGTGCCGAACGCGCACTGGAGATCGGCCTGGTCGATGAACTGGCAGACGGTGCCCCGCTGGTGGTCCAACGCGCCATCGGCTGGCTGCAGGCCCAGCTCAAGCTGCCGCCGCAGCCGATGCTGCAGACCCGCGCCATTGCCCGTGTCGACCTGCATGAGGCCATGCAGGCCGAGCACATCCAGCTGGAGCGCTTTGTCGAAGCCTGGTTCTCGGCGGATGCGCAGGGCGCTTTGCAGGCCTTGGCTGCTCGCTTGGGCAAGAGCTAGGAACGAGGGGGGCGGAGTGAGTAGCGAGTAAGAGCCAGGGCAAGAGCGAGTGTCCGAAGACTGCGGTGGCGGTGGCTGCGGCTGTTGCCCTCTCTCACTCCTCACTCCTCTTAACCCACTCCTCGCCCCACGGGCTCACTCCTCTTGACTCACTCCTGACCCCTATATAATCGCGGCCTGTCGATAAAAAGGCCGCTGCCTTGTCCAACACGCCCGAACCCGTGGTCTCAGAACTGATTGACCTGCTGTCGCTGGAGCGGCTGGAGGACAACCTGTTCCGTGGCCAGAGCCGTGATATCGGCACCAAATACGTGTTCGGTGGGCAGGTGCTGGGGCAGGCGCTGGCCGCAGCGCAGGCCACGGTCGTAAACGGCCGTCACGTGCACTCGCTGCACGCCTACTTCCTGCGCGCCGGCAATATCGACCACCCCATCGTCTACGACGTTGACCGTACCCGCGACGGTGGCAGTTTCTCGGTCCGCCGGGTTACCGCGATCCAGCACGGCAAGGTGATCTTCTTCTGCGCGGCCTCGTTCCAACAGGCCGAAAGCGGCGCCGAACATCAGCACAAGATGCCGGAAGTGCCGCAGCCCGAAGACATCGAGCCGCAACGTCCGCTGCCCGCCGATGTGCTGGAGCGGCTGCCGGTCAAGGTGCAGCGCTGGCTGTCGCGCGGCGGTCCGTTCGAGTTCCGTCACGTCTACCCGCGCGACGAGCTGAATCCACCCAAGCGCCCGCCCTACCACCAGGTGTGGCTGCGCTTGAACGAGAAGATCGGCGACGCGCCGGAACTGCATCAGGCGCTGTTGGCCTATGCCTCCGATTTCCATCTGTTGGGCACGGCAACCTTTCCGCACGGCATCAGCTACTACCAGCCGCACGTGCAGATGGCCTCGCTGGACCACGCCATCTGGTTCCATCGGCCATTCCGCGTGGATGATTGGCTGCTGTATTCACTGGACAGCCCCAGCGCGCAGGATTCGCGCGGGCTGGCGCGCGGCCAGTTCTATACCCGCGATGGCGTGCTGGTTGCCAGCACCGCGCAGGAAGGCCTGATCCGTGTGACCCCCGACGACAACGAAGCGAGCAAGGGCTGAACCATGCGCAAGATTTTCAGCAGCCAGCGCGTCGAGAACGCCGAAGGTGTGGCGCAGATCCTGCGCGATGCCGGCATCGAGGTGCGCGTCACCAATGGCCGCTCATACCGCACCAAGCGTAGTGGTCAGTTCAGCTATACCGACAAGGTCAACAACGACAACCAGCCCGCCGTGTGGGTGGTGCATGCCAACGACCAGCCGCGTGCGCGCGAAATCCTGCGCGACAAGCGCCTGCTCGATACCACCCGCCGCGACCACCCGACCGCCGAATATGCCTTCCGGGAAACACCGGCTGAAACCGGCACCAGGCGCAACTGGGCCTGGCGCATCCGCATCGCCCTACTGGTGGTGATCGCCGGCGTAGCGCTGGTGATCATGCTGCGCCATCGCAATGCGCCCGCCCCCGCGCCGGCTGCGGCGCCGGCCAGTACCGCAGCACAGAGCCAGCCCACCGCTGCGCCACCGGCCGAAGACGAGTTCCGCGTGCGCATCCAGCCGCAGCCTGACAGCCAGCCACCGGCTCCGGCTCCGGCTCCGGCTCCGGCTCCGGAAAAATAATCGGTCACATCGGGCCGCCGCGTCCGTCCTGTTTGGCAGTACCGTCGCAAAGGCCTGTCCGATGAGCACCGAAACGCTGGAGACCCTGCTGCTGAACGAACTGCCTGCCGCCCGCAAGGGCTGCATGCAGTCCTACGGGCGCATCGTTGTGGCCTGCCAGAACACGGTGACCGCCATCGCCCTGGCCATCACCCGTGACGTGCAGGCCAGCGAGGACATCGCCCAGGAAGCCTTCATCAAGGCCTGGCAGCAACTCACCCAACTCAACAACGCCTCCAGTTTCCTGCCCTGGCTGCGACAGATCACCCGCAACCTGGCCCGCGACTGGCTGCGTGCCAACCGCAACCGTCCGCTCAGCGGCGAGGCCGCGGAAATCGCCATCAGCATGGCGGCCGATCCCTCGCCCAATGGCGTGGATGCAATGGCACGGGTGGAGGAAGAACTGGTCGCCGAGGAAATCATCTCGGCCCTGCCCGAAGACAGCCGCGAAGCCCTGCTGCTGTATTACCGCGAAGGACAAAGCTCGCAGCAGGTGGCGCTGCTGCTCGGCCTGAGCGATGCGGCGGTGCGCAAGCGCTTGTCGCGTGCCCGCGCCAGCGTGCGCGAGGAAATGCTCAAGCGCTTTGGCGAATTTGCACGCAGCACCGCACCGGGCACGGCCTTCGTTGCATTGCTCAGTTCAACGCTGATGCTGGCAGCACCCGGCACCGCCAGCGCGGTGATCCTCGGCACCAGCGCTGGGGTAGCAGGCACGGGGATCGGCAAGCTGGGCATTGGCGGCCTTGGCGCCAGCACCGCCAGCAGCGGTGCGGCGGCGGGCACGCTGGGGGCCATGATCAACAACCTGTTCCCCAACTCGTTTGCTGTCTGGGTGGTGCTGGGCTCTGTTGCGCTCGGCACCGGGGCAACCTATCTCTCCAATCTCTACCTGTTGAGCTATGCCGAAACGGCGGAAGAGAAACGCAGCGTTCGGCGCTTCATGCGTTTGATCACCCTCAGCGCATTTGCGTTCTGCATCTGCACCATGGCCGGCGTGGCCCTGCGCATGGGCGTGGTCGGCGGACTGCTGACGATGGCCGTAGGCATGATCGTTCTGAACTACCAGTATCTTGTGATCCTGCCCCCGTTGATGGCACCCATGCTCGCCCGCGACGCAGCACGCCATGGCCGCACCGGACCCACCTGGGTCTACCAGAGCATGTTCGGGCGCAGCGCCATTGCCGTCACCTCGCTGATCGTGGTGGCACTGGTGCTTTTCGTCCTGCTGCGGCACTGAACCCGGCAAACAAAAACCCCCGCTGTTGCCAGCGGGGGTTGTCGATCGGCGCCTCTCCGGAACTTACTTCGCAGCCGGAGCCTGCGGCGGCACCGGGCCACGCGGGCCACGGTGATCACGATGACCGTCGTTGCGCGCGGCCTCCAGTTCGGCCGGGCTCAACTTGCCATCCTTGTTGGTATCGGCCTTGGCAAACCATTCGGCGCGACGCTGTTCGGCGCGGGCCTGGCGATCTGCCTGGTCGATATAGCCGTCCTTGTTGACGTCCAGACGGGTGAAGTTGGCCTGGTACTCGGCGGCACTGATGCGGCCGTCATGGTCGGTGTCCATGCCGCGCATGAAGCCGCCATCACGCTGCCCGTGCATGCCGCCATGGCGACCGCCGCCGTGACGTCCGGCATGGCGCGGCTGCGGCATTTCTTCGCGCTGCAGCTTGCCGTCCTTGTTCTTGTCCAGTTCGTCAAAGCGCTGTGCCATGCGCGAATGCGCTGCTGCTTCCTGGCGGTCGACCACGCCGTCGTTGTTGGCGTCCAGACGCGCCGGAGCCGGCTTCGGATCGGCCGGTGCGGCAGCCAAAGCCAGGCCGGTCGCCGAGGTGGCCAGCAGCATCGCCAGCAGGAGGAGAGGTTTGCGGTGGGTCTGGGTCATGGTGTGGCTCCGTGGTGAAACTGCGGACGCGGCATTGCGTCCTCGCTACGGTCAACGCCCCAACCGCCGCACCGGTTGACCTGTACTGCGGGGATATTCATCGCGCAGACAGGCGCAGGTTTTGCGACGCGGCGCCGCTATGCTGTGCGCATGGCAGCCCACGGTGACAACAACAACGAAGAACTGCGCCTGTTCCAGACCGGCGAGCACGCCTGTGGCTATTGGCCGGAACGACAGGCGCGCGACCTGGTGCTCGATCCGCAGGATCGCCGCCTGGGCGCGCTGTATCCAATGGCCTTGACCTGGGGCTTCCGCCGCTCCGGCGACCTGGTCTACCGCCCGCACTGCGAAGGCTGTCGCGCCTGTGTCCCGGTGCGCATACCGGTGGCGCGTTTCAACCCGGACCGCAGCCAGCGCCGCTGTCTGGCGCATAACGCCGACCTGGACTACCGCATCCTGCCCGCCGAACGTACCGAAGAGCAGTTCGCGCTGTACCAGCGCTACCTGCAGCACCGCCACCTCCATGGCGGCATGGACGGCCACGGGCCGCACGAGTTCGATCAGTTCCTGATCGGCAGCTGGTCGCACGGCCGCTTCATGGAGATCCGCACCCCGGGCGCTGCCGGCAAGCGCGGGCAATTGCTGGCCGTTGCGGTCACCGACGTCACCGAGCAGGGCCTGTCAGCGGTCTATACCTTCTTCGACCCGGACCAGGCCAAGCGCGGCCTGGGCACCTACGCCATCCTGCAGCAGATCGCCTGGGCGCAGCGCAATGGCCTGCCGCATCTCTATCTGGGCTACTGGATCAACGGCCATCGCAAGATGGACTACAAACGGCGTTTCCATCCGCTGGAGTATTTCGACGGCAAGCGCTGGATGCCGGGCGGCAAAGACAACGCCGAGGGCTTTCCTTGAGTGGGAACGCGCTCAATTGTGACCCCTTGATACACATTTAACCGGTAGTTATGCAGAATGGGAATGTCATCGCGCATCGTGGTGGCGCAAGGAAGTACCCATTCAACAGGAGCAATGCGTGAAGACCCAACTACTGATTCTGGCTGCAATTGGCACCCTGGCCCTGGCCGGCTGCAAGAAGGCCGAAACCCCGGCCACCGACGCCCCGGCCGCTGCACCGGCTACCGCCGCTGCCGAAGTCACCCCGGCTCCGGCCACCGACACCGTCAAGGCCGGCACCGGCGTCCCCGAATGCGACCAGTACCTGGAAAAGGTCTACGCCTGCATCAGCGACAAGGTCCCCGAGGCCCAGCGCGACATGATGAAGCAGGGCATCGAGCAGTCGCGTAGCGCCTGGGCCGGCGTGACCGACAAGACCGAGCTGGCCAACCAGTGCAAGACCGCACTGGAACAGGCCAAGACCAGCTTCGCCCCGATGGGCTGTACGTTCTAAGCAACGTCACAGCGCTGTCCACGAACGCCCCGCTTGCGGGGCGTTCGTGTTTTCGCCTCATCGTCATGGCAACGTGAGAAAATCCATGGATGCGCATCTCAACCCTACTCGCCCCGATGACCCTGCTGTTGGCAGCCTGTTCCACCTCACCCAGCGGCAGTGCCGCCGCGCCGGAGCAGCTGCGGCTGGCGACGTACAACACCTCGCTGTACTCCGATGACGAAGGCGGCCTGATCCGTGAGCTGCAGGGCGACAGCGCGCATGCGCGCAAGATCGCTGCTGTGCTGCAACAAGCACGCCCGGATCTGGTCCTGCTCAACGAATTCGATTTCGACGACGCACACCGTGCCGCCGACCTGTTCCAGCAACGCTATCTTGAAGTCGCCCAGCCCGGCGGCGGCGAACCCCTGAAATACCCCTACCGCTATCTGGCCCCGGTCAATACCGGCGTTCCCAGCGGCCTGGACCTGGACAACAACGGCAGCGTCGGCGGCAAGGGCCGCGAGCGCGGCAACGATGCCTGGGGCTACGGCCTGCACCCCGGCCAGTACGGCATGCTGGTGCTCTCCCGGTATCCCATCGATGAAGCTGCGGTGCGCACCTTCCAGTTGTTGAAGTGGAGCACCCTGCCGGGCGCGCTGCGCCCGATCGATCCGGGCACCGGCAAGTCGTTCTGGCCGGACGCGGTTTGGTCGCAGCTGCGGCTGTCTTCGAAATCGCATTGGGACGTACCGGTGCGCACACCGCTGGGCACCGTGCATGTACTGGCTTCGCACCCCACTCCGCCGGTTTTCGACGGCAAGGAAAAGCGCAACGCCGCCCGCAACCACGACGAACTGCGACTGTGGAAGGAATACCTGGACGGCGGCGACAAGCCTTGGCTATGCGATGACAAGGGCAGCTGCGGCGGCCTGGCCGCCGATGCGCGCTTCGTGATCGTCGGTGATCTGAACAACGACCCGGCCGATGGCGATGGCCGCCATGACGCCATCCTCGAACTGCTGGAACACCCGCGCGTGCTGCGCTACCCGACCCCGAGCAGCATTGGCGCCGAGCAGACCAGCCTGGCCTATGCTGAAAAGGGCATCGTCCGCCGCGGCGCACCGCAGCACGCCACCGGCGACTTCGGCCCGCGCTCGGGCACGATGCGCCTGGACTATGTACTGCCCTCCACTGGCCTGAGCTACATCGGCAGCGGCGTGTTCTGGCCGGCCAACGAGAGCCCGGAGGCGAAGATAGCCGATGGCAGCGACCACCATCTTGTCTGGGTGGATGTGAAATAAAAAAAACGCCGGCTAAGCCGGCGTTTTTTTTGCTTCTGGATTTTGTGGTAACGGCGTAAGCCGCGAAGCAGCTGCATCATCAGATCGCAAAGACCATGGCATTTGAGCAATGCCAGCTTCGCGGCTGACGCCGCTCCTACAAGCTGGCGATACCCTGCATTTGTGGGAGCGGCATAAGCCGCGAAGCTCATACATCATCAGGTCACGACGCTTCCCGCTGCTCCAGTAATGCCAGCTTCGCGGCTGACGCCGCTCCTACAAGCTGGCGGCACCCTGCACTGTAGGAGCGGCGTCAGCCGCGAAGCTGGAGCACCAGCAAGAGCGGTGAAGCTTACCCCTCCCCAACCCTCCCTTTGCCTTCGGCAAAGGGAGGGAGCAGAGCCGCTCAGCGCAGTTCGATGCCAATGGCAGCTGCGGCATCACGGGCGATCGCGCGGGCCTGGTCCACGTCGGCTGCACGAGCAAGCGTCACACCGACGCGGCGTTGGCCCTGCACCATCGGCTTGCCGAACAGGCGCAATGCGGAATCCGGATGTATCAATGCCTCGGCAACGTTGCTGAAGAACGGCACGCCATTGCCCTGCGCCAACATCGCGCACGAAGCCGATGCACCGTTGTGGCGGATCGTCGGAATCGGCAGGCCGAGGATGGCACGCGCGTGCAATGCGAATTCGCTCAGTTCCTGCGACACCAGCGTGACCAGACCGGTGTCGTGCGGACGAGGGGAGACTTCGCTGAACCACACTGCGTCGCCTTTCACGAACAGCTCGACGCCGAACAGGCCCCAGCCACCGAGGTCATCGGTGATCGCCCGCGCAATCTGCTGCGCGCCCTCCAACGCCTTGGCCGACATCGCCTGCGGCTGCCAGCTTTCGCGGTAGTCGCCATCCTTCTGCAGATGGCCGACCGGATCGCAGAACGCGGTACCGCCGGCATGGCGCACGGTCAGCAGGGTGATCTCGTAATCAAAATCGATGAAGCCCTCAACGATGCAGCGGCCGGCACCGGCACGGCCACCGGTCTGTGCGTATTCCCAGGCCGGGCCGATGTCGGCCTCATCGCGCAGTGTGCTCTGGCCCTTGCCCGAGGACGACATCACCGGCTTGACCACGCACGGCAGGCCAATCGCGGCAACGGCGTCGCGGTACTCGGCTTCGGTATCGACGAAGCGATACGGCGAGGTCGGCAGGCCCAGGGTTTCCGCTGCCAGGCGACGGATGCCTTCGCGGTCCATGGTCAGGCGCGCTGCGCGCGCGGTAGGGATGACCCGCAGGCCCTGCTCGGCCTCCAGCTGCACCAGGGTTTCGGTATGGATGGCCTCGATCTCGGGCACCACCAGATGCGGCTGCTCCTGCGCGAGCAGCGCCTTCAGCGCGGCCGGATCCAGCATGTCCAGCACGTGGCTGCGGTGGGCCACCTGCATGGCCGGGGCATTGGCGTAACGGTCGGCGGCAATCACTTCCACCCCGAAACGCTGCAGCTCGATGGCCACCTCCTTGCCCAGTTCGCCCGAACCAAGCAGCAGGACGCGGGTGGCGGACGGGGACAACGGGGTACCGAGGGTGATCATCAGGCAGGTCCGGAAGGGCGATAAAGAGGGTGCCTATTCTAGGCAAGCTGGCCCGGTAAGGGTTGGCCGGCGGCCCCGTCACCACGCGGGGCCGTAGCTCGGGTACGCGTAGCGCACCCGGGATTCACCGCGATGACATCTGGCGCTGCCGCCGGGAAGGATTCCCACACCCCCGGGTGCGCTGCGCTTACCCGGGCTACCGGACCTGGCCGGAAGCCGATTGTCAGAACCGCTTGCATGTTGATATCAATTTGATATCTTCCATATCAACTACCACGGAAGATGTGCCATGAAAGAGAAGTCCATCGGTTCCATGACCGGCATCCCCACCCTGCTTGGCACTCTCCTGATGATGCTTGCCGGCGCCATCGCAATCATCGCAGCGATCGTCGTCACCAAGAATGGCACCGGTGGTGGCGGGCCGATGGTGATCGGCGGCATCGTGCTGGTGATCGTCGGCATCTTCCTCAGCTGCGGCCTGTACATGGTTCAGCCCAACCAGGTGGCCGTGATCAGCCTGTTCGGCAAATACGTCGGCACGGTCAAGGAAAACGGCCTGCGCTGGAACAACCCGTTCTTCAGCAAGCGCACCGTCAGCCAGCGCGTGCGCAACTTCGAAAGCGGCAAGCTCAAGGTCAATGAGCTGGACGGTTCGCCGATCGAAATCGCCGCGGTCATCGTCTGGCAGGTGGTCGATGCTTCCGAAGCGGTCTACAACGTCGACGACTACGAGAGCTTCGTGCACATCCAATCCGAATCGGCGTTGCGGGCGATGGCCACCAGCTATCCCTATGACCAGCACACCGAAGGCCAGCTGGCCCTGCGCAGCCACGCCGCCGAGATCTCCCAGCACCTGAAGGACGAACTGGCCGAGCGCCTGGCCGATGCCGGCGTGCAGGTACTTGATGCCCGCATCAGCCACCTCGCCTACGCACCGGAAATCGCCCAGGCCATGCTGCAGCGTCAGCAGGCCAGCGCGGTGATCGCCGCACGTACGCAGATCGTCGCCGGCGCCGTCGGCATGGTTGAGATGGCACTGCTGGAACTGCAGAAGAACGCCGTCGTCACTCTGGACGAAGAGCGCAAGGCGCACATGGTCAGCAACCTGTTGACGGTGCTGTGCTCGGACCGTGGCACCCAGCCGATCGTCAATGCCGGTTCGCTGTACTGAACAACGTAGTGAGGTAATCGTAGTGAATGTCTTCGCCCCCCTGATCATTGCTGCCACCGGCATCCCCGCCCTGTGTTTCGCCGTATGGAGCGGACGCCCGGGCACCGCGCATGCGCGCGGCATGGGCCTGCGCTGGGCCTTGATCGCGCTGTGCATGTTCGTGGCGGCCACCGGCGTCTATCTGGCCGGTGACAACCGCAACATTGCCTACGGCGTGGTCATCGCGCTGGTGGTTGCGGTCAATGCGCTGGGTATTTCCCTGCTGGTGCATCTGCGTCGCGGCAACAACGGAGCACCCCGCCGGTGAGCGAGAAGAAGGCCTATCCGCTGCGCATCAACGCTGATGTTCTGGCCGCGACCCAGCGCTGGGCCGATGACGAGCTGCGCAGCCTCAACGCGCAGATCGAGTATGTGATCCGCGACGCCCTGCGCAAGGCCGGGCGCCTGCCCAAACCTAAAGCTGATGACAAGGAAGAGCAATGAGCAAGCGTTGGCAGTACCTCACCGTCGAACTTTCTCCGTCCATGCTCAAGGGCGGCCCGGCCAGCGACAAGTTGCAGGCCGAGCTGACCAAGCAAGGCAACCTTGGCTGGGAACTGGTCAACATGGTGCACTACGGGCAGTTCGCACCGGCAATGCTGATCTTCAAGAAGGAGCAGTGATGAAAGCGGCCCGTGCATGGATCACAGGACTTGCACTGCTGGCAGCGGCAGCAACCGCCAACGCAGGCGAGGCACCGGCCACACTGGCAGGCCGCCTGCTTGATCAACTCGATGCCGCGCAATACGCCGCCGCCGAAGCCAGCTTCTCGCCACAGATGAAAGCTGCAGTCCCGGCCGACAAACTCAAGGCGGTGTGGGAGTCATTGCCCGCTCAGATGGGCGCGGCAGGCCCGCGTGGCACCGCCGTAACCAGCGAAACGGATGGCTTCCGCATCGTCGTCATTCCGCTGCAATACGCCAATGGCGGCCTGCAGGCGCGCATCGTGCTGGACAAGGACGACAAGGTTGCCGGCTTCCTGGTGCAGCCCGCCGCCGCGCCGCCGGCACCCGCACCGGCCGCCGACGCCAGCTACATCGAGAAGGATTTCAGCGTACCTGCAAGCGGCACTGCGACCGCCGGGTTGCCGGGCACGCTGACCCTGCCCAAGGGCAAGGGCCCCTTCCCCGCCATCGTATTGGTGCATGGCTCCGGGCCGCAGGACCGCGATGAAAGCGTCGGCCCCAACCGCCCTTTCCTCGACATCGCGCGCGGCTTGGCCGCGCAGGGCATTGCCGTGCTGCGCTACGAAAAACGCAGCCATGCGCGCCCGCAGGATTTCAAGGCGACTTTCAGCATCGATGACGAAACAACCGACGATGCCGTGGCCGCAGTGCGTGCGCTGGCCGCTACCGCAGATATCGATCCCGGGCATATCTACCTGCTCGGCCACAGCCAGGGCGGATTGCTGGCCGGCCGCATCGCCAAGGCCGCCAACGGCACGCTGGCAGGGCTGGTACTGCTGGCTGCACCGGCTCGCCCCATCCTTGATCTGCTGGCCGAACAGAACCGCTACATGGCCAATCTCGACGGCACAGTCAGCAGCGACGAAAACGCGCAGCTGGCCGCGCTGGATGCTGCCATCGCTGCGGTGCGCGCCAATCCGGACGCGCGGCTGATGGAGGTCCCCGGCCGCTTCTGGCAGCAGCTGGAACAGGTGGACCCGGTTGCCGATGCGCGCGACAGCCAACTGCCCATGTTGCTGCTGCAGGGCGGTCGCGACTTCCAGGTGGTCGATGCCGATTGGCAGCGATGGAAGCAGGGGCTGAAAGGCGAGCGTTACCGCTTCCGGCATTACCCCGCGCTCAACCACCTCGGCATCGCCGGTGAAGGCAAGGGTTCGTTGCAGGAATATGCGCGCCCCGGCCATGTCGATGCCGCACTGATCAACGACATCGCACAGTGGATCAAGGCGCAGCCATGAGCAGCCGCAGCGCCACAGGCGCGCCCGCAAGCGCGTCATTCAAGGTCGCCGCCCCCACCAGCTCGCTGTTGTTCTGGCTGTGGTCGCCAATGCTGCTGGTGCTCAGCATCGACCCCTTGATCAGGCTGTTCGCGGGCAAGCTGCCGTTCGAGGCGGCGTTCAATTCCTGGGGCGGCTGGCTGGTGCTGCCGCTGGTCGGCATTGCGTTGACCCTGGCCTACCGCCGCCGCGAACTGCGCCTGGATCCGCAGCAGCTGACCATCGCCGCCACCCTGTACACGCGACGGGTGCCGCTGAGTTCGATGTGGATCGAGCGTGCGCGCATCGTCAACTTTGCCGAGAACCCCGACTTCAAGCCCGGCATGAAGTCCAACGGCTTCCAGTTCCCCGGTTTCCGCGCCGGCCACTTCCATATGAAGGATGGCGGCAAGGGCTTCTGCCTGATCACCGATGACAGCCGTGTGCTGGTCATCCCCTTGCGCGACGGCAACAGCGTACTGGTCAGCCCCGAGCAGCCGCGCGCATTGCTGGATGAACTCAAGCGACTGGCCGGCAACGGCGCACGGGCCTAAGCTGCGCGTATGCGCAACGCTCCCCATATCCTGCTCAATACGCCCGACATCGAAATCTGGCCGGGCGGCCTGCTGCGTGCGCGCAGCAGCGACGATGCCCGCATCCTCGCCCGCGCAAGCCATGTGCTGCGACGCAAGCGCGACGGCCGCTATCTGGCCGCACAGCTGGGCGGCGGGCTGATGCCGCTGGTCAATCGGCTGGCGGACGAGCCCGGCATCGACTTCGCATTGACCGCACTCGACGCCCTGCGCACGCAGCCATCACGCATACCACCGCCGGGCGGCAGCTTGCCGCTGCAACAACTGCATCTGCACCTGCAGCAACTGGACCTGGATGCCGACGCATATGCCACGCAGACCGGCCTGCCGCTGGTCGCCGAACCTGCGCATCTGCGCCTGGCCGGCTTCGATCGCTACCGTCGCCCGCTCTGGCTGACCACCGCTGCAGCGCGCGGCTGGCAGCGCATGCAGCAGGCTGCCGCCATCGATGGCGTAGCGCTGGATGCGATCTCCGGCTACCGCAGCCACGACTATCAACTCGGCATTTTCGAACGCAAGCTGGCACGTGGCCTGAGCGTGGACGAGATCCTCACCGTCAACGCCGCCCCCGGCTACAGCGAGCACCACGGCGGTGACGCGCTGGACATCAGCACGCCTGGCGAACCACCGGCCGAGGAATCCTTCGAGCACACCGCCGGGTTTGCCTGGCTGCAACAGCATGCAGCGCGCTTCGGTTTCCACATGAGCTACCCGCGCGACAACCCGCACGGCATCGTCTACGAACCCTGGCATTGGCGTTACCGCAGCGCAGAAGCGCTGTAGGAACGGGGCACACGGACGCCTGTGGGAGCGGCGTAAGCCGCGAAGCTGGTAATAGTCGAACCGCCGGAACAAACGCAATCAACCGGGCACAAACCAACCGCGGGCTGATGCGTGCGGCCGGCGATTCTCTGTGTTGATGGTTTATTTGCTTCGCGGCTTACGCCGCTCCTACAAGCGCCGGCATGCGCTGTTGTTTGTGGGAGCGGCGTAAGCCGCGAAGCTGGCGTCAATCAAACCATCGGAAAATCGCGCAGTGACTGCGCGTCGGGCGAATGTAAAGCGCTGGTTGGTATGCACAGGCTGTATTCCCTGCGCTGGAACTTCATCGGCTTCGCGGCTTACGCCGCTCCTACAAGCACCGGCGTGCGCTGTTGTTTGTGGGAGCGGCAGCTTGCGGCTGCCGTCGGCTCATCAGCTTCGCGGCTTACGCCGCTCCTACATCCTTACAACCTGCTGATGCGCTCAGTCCTGCGAGCGGTTGGTCTTTTGTTTGGGCTCGGCACTGAAATCGGCGATGCGCCACAGATAGAGGCTGGCCCAGGTCCGGTATGGGCCCCAGCGCTCGCCGCGCTCGGCCAAGGCTTTGGGGGTCAACATGGCCTCACTGCCATCCACACGTTGGGCGCCCTTGCGGATGCCCAGGTCATCTATCGGCAGGATGTCAGGACGCCCCAGGCGAAACATCAGCATCATTTCCACGGTCCAGCGGCCAATCCCGCGCACCGGTACCCAGGCGTCAACGATGGCGTGGTGGTCCATCAGCGACATCTGCCGCAGGTTGGGCAATTCGCCCGCCGCCTCGCGCCGCGTCAGGTCGCGCAATGCCAGTGCCTTGTTGCCCGATACGCCGCAAGCGCGCAGGCCGGCATCGTCGATCAGGCCCAGACTGGCCGCATGCAGGCGCTTGCTGCCAATCGCGGCCTCCACCCGCCCGACGATGGTCGAGGCAGCCTTGCCACTGAGCTGTTGGAACAGGATCGCCCGCGCCAATGCATCCACCGGATCGAAACTGCGCGTCCAGCCCTGCGGTGCCGGCAGCGGCCCCAGCCGGCGCATCCAGCTGGCCAGGCGCTTGTCCACCCGCTGCAGATGCGCCTGGGCAGTGTCGATGTCGAAACCGCGGCTATAGCGGGGCATGGCTCAGCGGCGCAGGGCACTGAGTGCCAGCAGCAACCAACCGCCCATCAAGGTCATGCCACCGGCCGGCGCCAGGGTCGTCGGCCACTGCATCAGCACATTGCCAACCAGGCTGCCCGAGAACAACAACGTCCCCACCAGCAACACATACAGTGCCCCGCGCCCAAGCTGGTTCAACGAGGCCGCGCCCAGACATACCAGCACTGCGCCATGGCCGAATGCGTACAGCGCGGCGGTATTCAAATGCGACTGTGCCAGCGCTTCGCTCACACCATGTGAGGCATAGGCCGAAAGCCCGACTGCCGCCGCCGCCAGCAGGCCGCCGCAGAACGCAAGAAACGAAGGTTTACGCGTCCGCCGCTCCACTCCCAACATGTCCTTCTCCCATCATTCAAGCCAGCACTTGCCACAAAAAAAACGCGCCGCTGGAAGCGGCGCGTTTCTTCGATCAGATCATCGTCAACTACCGATGATTACTTGACCGCCCAGTAGAGGTCGTAGGAACCATCAGTGGTGAAGGCCTTGGCCACGCCACCCTTCCACGACTCATACGGACGATCAACAACTTCGTTGCCGGTGGTGGTTGCCCATGCACGCAGGCCGTTACGGGCCAGGTCCAGGCCAGCCATGTGGCCGGTGTAGGAAGCAAATGCCGAGCGGTGCGCCGGAGCATGCACGTAGGTCACCGGGTTGCCCGCGGGGATCTTGACGGTCAGTTCGGCAGCGTCACCGGCAGCAACCGGTGCAGCAGCAACGGCCGGAGCAGCAGCTTCGCCGTCCTTCTTGTCAGCAGCCTTGTCGGCAGCCGGGGCAGCACTGCCCTTGCGAACCGGCAGAGCCACGTCGAAGGCGTACTTCTCAGCACCGAAATCGGTGGTGACGATACGCACCGGACCGGCAGCGACAAGACCATTGGCATCCATCGTGCGCTTGATCCATTCCATGTTGTCGTCGATCGACTTCTGGATGGCATCGTTGTTGCGGTCGATGTTACCGGCGTTGACCACCAGCAGGTTTTCAGCCGGCACCTGGATGACCTTCAGGTCGACCAGCGGTGCTTCCGGAGCGGCGTAGTCAACGTTCGGCACCGAGGCCAGCATGTTGGCCATGCGCGACAGACCCAGCTTCAGGTCGTCACCGATGTGACGGCTGACGTACAGGCCGGCGTAACGACCAAACAGGTCGAAACCGTAGTTGACGCTGTAGTCCTGGGTGATCTTGACGTTGCGGTCGTTCTTGCCGGTCGGCTCGAGCGTGAACGAGGTGACCTTGTCGGTACCGCGCGTTGCATCATCAATGGCGATCACGACGCGCTTGTTCTTCTCGCTATCGGTGATCTCCCAGCTACCCTGGCCCAGATCCTTGGAGGAAAAGTCCATGCGTGCGCCCTTGCCGGCGTCCGGACCACTGAACTTCAGCTCCACTGCCTTGTCGCGCAGCACAAGCGGATTCCAATCCTTGAAGCGGCGCAGGCTGTTGACCGTGTCATACACGATGGTCATCTTGCGATTGGTTTCGATGCTTTCGGTAATGTGGCGCTCGCCCGGCAGACACACGCCAATGAGGACAAACAGGCCAGCCACGATCCCCAAGGCGATCAGGAACTCGATAATACGGGTCATTCAGGAGTCTCCGGGGCCGATCCCACGGCCGGGTTGATTTGAAGGGAAGCCCCCATCCTATCAGGGTTTCCGCAGGTTGTTCAGCACATTTGGCGCACCGGTTTCCATTACCAGAACGCGCTATCTCCACGCCAGGTTGCAGGGTAGCGTATCAACCGCCAACCCTACGCGCCTTCAGCCGATAGCTTGCACCGTATTTCGCGTGCAGGGCGGCTATTTTCCACCCTCTCCGGTGCCCAGCACCAGCCCTGCCGGCATCTTTTCGCAATCAGCCTGCCGCATTCATCCAGCGCCGGGCAGGCGCACCTGCCCCGGCCCCTTGCTCAGACCAGCTGCAGTTCAAATGCCTTGAGCACGGCACGGGTACGGTCGCGCACACCCAGTTTGGAAAGAATATTGGAGACGTGGTTCTTGATGGTGCCCTCGGCCACACCCAGCGAATTGGCGATCTCCTTGTTGGAAAAGCCACTGGCCATCAGCCTGAGGATCTCGGTCTCGCGGTCGGTCAACGGGTCCGGCCGGTCCAGGCTGACGAACTCGTTGCGCATGTGCTCCAGCCCGGACAGCAGGCGCTGGGTCACCGCCGGCTGCACCAGCGAGCCCCCGTTTGCCACGGTACGGATGGCGCCGACCAGCTGTTCAAGGGTCACATCCTTGAGCAGGTAGCCCTTGGCGCCGGCCTTGAGCCCTGCCAGCACCAGCTGATCATCATCAAAGGTGGTCAGGATGATCGAGGGCGGCAGCGTGCCGGCGCGGCTCAGCGTCTGCAAGGCCTCCAACCCGGACATCACCGGCATGCGCATATCCATCAGCACCACGTCCGGCTGCACCTGCGGTATCACTTCCACCGCCTGGCGCCCGTCGATGGCTTCGGCCACCACTTCGATGCTGTCATCCAGCGCCAGCAGTGAACGGATGCCCTGCCGCACCAGGGTTTGGTCGTCGACCAGACAGACACGGATCATCAATTCACTCCTTGCGGCCCTGAGGCCAACATCATATTGGTTACCAGTGGCAGGCTGGCGCGAAGACAGAAACCCTCACCGCGTCGCGCCGAAACATCCAGCACACCCCCATATTGCGCCAGCCGTTCACGCATGCCGCGCAAACCATTGCCCGGCATTATTTCCTCAAAATCGCCACCGATACCGTCATCATGCGCGCAGATAACCACTTGTTCAGCGTTGCGCTCGACCTTGATCCAGAGATTGCGGGCACCGGCATGGCGCACCGCATTGGTGATGATCTCCTGCGTACAGCGCAGCAGCACGTGCGCACGCTCGGGATCTTCGACGCTGAACGGATCATCCACCTGCAGATGGATGTCCAGTGACGGCACCCGCTCGGTCAAGGGCCGCAAAGCCGCCGCCAGATCAATCGCGCCGCTTTCGCGCAGCTGGCTGACCGCCTCGCGCACGTCAGTGAGCAGCAATTTGGCCAGCGTATGCGCCTGGCGCACGTGTTCCTGCGCCTGGCCTTCGGTGATATGCCCGGCCACTTCAAGATTCAGGCTCAGCGCGGTGAGGTGATGGCCGAGCAGGTCGTGCAGCTCGCGCGAAATGCGGGTGCGTTCATTGACCCGGGCACTCTCGGCCAGCAACAGGCGGGTGGCGCGCAGCTCGGCGTTCAAGCGCCGCTGCTCCTCGCGCGCCTGGGTCTGCTGCCGGGCCACCAGGCTGGTGACAAAGATGAACATCGAGAAGCCGCCGTACAGCAGCGACTGCAGCAGCGCCTCGAACAGGGGCAGGCCCAGGATCAGGTTGTAGACCGGCAGCACCGCCAACTGGCTCAGCACCAGCCAGAAGATCCCCACCCAGCGGCTCAGCAGCCACGGGATCACCCCGGCCGCCACCATCATCAGGATGCTGCCCAGGCCGGTGGCCGAGAGGTAGCTGACCGCCAGCGCCGATACCGTCAGCACCAGCAGCGCCAGGCGGTCGTACCAGCTGGTATGGCCGGCGGCGTTGAGCCCACGGGTCAACCAGAAGTAGCAGCCGCCAAAAGCCAGGTAGGCAACGAACAGCCATACCGCCTCGCCGGCAGCCGGCTGCAGCACGCCCTCTTCCGGGGCGTACTGGGTATAGACCAGGGGCAAGCTGACCAGGGCCCAGGTAAACAGGCCGGCCAGGCGGAGCACACGGGTATGGCTGAGGTATCCCAACATCGGACCATGGTAAGGATCCGGGGGCCTTGGCGCCCTCCCTCGTAAGTCATGGGTGCCGATGATGGCTGCCGGCTCGCCCGGCTCGGCTGACCCATGCGATAATCGCGCCACAGCCCACTGGGCCGACCGCGATACCCCACGGAGTCACAATGTCGATTGTCATCCGCGACGTGCGCGAGCACGAGCTCGATTCCGTCCTGGCACTGAACAACAACGCTGGTCTTGCGATTCTTCCGCTGGATGCAGCCAAGGTCCGCCGTTTCTACGAAACCGCCGAGTATTTCCGGGTTGCCGAACGCGACGGCAACATGGCCGGTTTCCTGGTCGGCTACGGCAGCAACAGTGCACATGACAGCTGCAATTTCGCCTGGTTCCAGCAGCGCTACCCCAGCTTCTTCTATATAGACCGCATCGTGGTGGCCAGCCGCCGCCGCGGCGGTGGTGTCGGCCGCGCGTTCTACGCCGATGCCCAGAGCTACGCCGAGCTGCGCTACCCGCAGATGGCCTGCGAGGTGTTCCTTGACCACGGCGCCGATGCCGCCCTGCTGTTCCATGGCAGCTTCGGTTTCCGCGAGGTCGGCCAGAACACCATGCCCTCGGTCGATGTGCGGGCCAGCATGCTGCTCAAGGATCTGTGCAGCTACGAGTGGGTAAAAGAGACCTATGGCGACAACCTGCCCGACGTTCCCTGGGTAGGCAACACACGCCGGCTGCTGCAACAGCGGCCGACCGGAACCTGAGATGGCAGTGAATTTGGATTACGAACAGGCTGGTGAACTGAAAATCGGGCAGGTCGGCATTGCCAACCTGCGTATCCGCACCCTCGATGTAGCGCGGCTGAGCCAGGAAATGCGCGAGCGCGTGGCGCGCGCGCCCAAGTTGTTTGGCCGGGCGGCGGTGATCCTGGATTTTGGCGGTTTGAGCCAATTGCCCGACCGCGCTACCGCCCAGGAGCTGGTCAACGGCCTGCGCGACGCCGGCGTACTACCGGTCGCGCTGGCCTACGGCACCAGCGAAACCGAGACCCTGGCCCAGCAACTGGGCTTGCCCCTGCTGGCCAAGTTCCGCGCCCAGTACGAGCGCGCCGACGCCGAACCGGCCGCCGCCCCAGCGCCAGCCCCGGCGCCAGCAGCCACCCCGGCAGCAAGTAAACGCGCATCGGCAGCGGTGCCCGCCGCCGCCTCGCAGGCCGTCACCGAGGCCACCGCGCCACAGCCAGGACGCATGCAACTGGCCACCGTGCGCTCCGGCCAGCAGCTCTACGCCGAGAACTGCGACCTGACCGTACTCTCAACAGTGGGTGCCGGCGCCGAGGTCATCGCCGACGGCAGCATCCATATCTACGGTACGCTGCGTGGCCGCGCATTGGCCGGTGCCCAAGGCAACACCAGCGCACGCATTTTCTGTCGCGACTTCCATGCTGAATTAGTCGCGATTGCAGGACGGTATAAGGTACTGGACGATATTCCGGACAACCTGCGCGGCAAGGCCGTACAGGTCTGGCTGGAGCAGGACCAGATCATGATTGCTGCGCTGGATTGACGCAGCCCCCAACGACATTCAGGAGAGATCCTTTGGCTGAAATAATCGTAGTCACTTCCGGCAAAGGTGGCGTGGGCAAGACCACCTCCAGCGCCAGTTTGGCCTGTGGCATCGCGCGGCGCGGCAAGAAAGTCGCCGTCATCGACTTCGACGTCGGCCTGCGCAACCTCGACCTGATCATGGGCTGTGAGCGCCGGGTGGTGTACGACTTCGTCAATGTCGTCCACGGCGAGGCCACGCTCAAGCAGGCACTGATCAAGGACAAGCGTTTCGACAACCTGTACGTGCTGGCCGCCTCGCAGACCCGCGACAAGGACGCACTGAACAAGGAAGGCGTGGAAAAGGTCCTCAAGGACCTGGCTGCCGACGGCTTCGACTACATCATCTGCGACTCCCCGGCTGGCATCGAGAAAGGCGCGTTCCTGGCGATGTACTTCGCCGACCGCGCGGTTGTCGTGGTCAACCCGGAAGTGTCCTCGGTGCGCGACTCGGACCGCATCATCGGCCTGCTCGACTCCAAGACCGCCAACGCCGAAGCCGGCAAGCCGGTACCGGCCTACCTGCTGCTGACCCGCTACAGCCCCTCGCGGGTTGAAACCGGCGAGATGCTGAGCATCACCGACGTGGAAGAAGTGCTGGGGCTCAAGGCCATCGGCGTCATTCCCGAATCGGGCGACGTGCTCAACGCCTCCAACAAGGGCGAGCCGGTCATCCTGGACAACGAATCGCCGGCCGGCCAGGCCTACGATGACGCCGTGAGCCGCATCCTGGGCGAAGACCGCCCGATGCGTTTCATCACCGTGGAGAAGAAGGGCTTCTTCAGCAAGTTGTTTGGAGGATAAGCATGGGACTGCTCGACTTCCTGAGACAGAAGAAGACGACCGCCGAAACGGCGAAAAACCGCCTGCAGATCATCATCGCGCAGGAGCGCAGCACCCGTGGTGGCCCGGATTACCTGCCGCTGCTGCAGCGTGAGCTGCTGGAAGTGATCAAGAAGTACGTCAACATCGACGCCGATGCGGTCCGCGTGGACCTGGTCAAGGATGGCGCCAACGACGTGCTCGATATTTCCGTGGCCCTGCCCGACGACAAGTAACCAACATCCCGGCGGCTGCGGCCGCCGGGGCTTCTGCGCCCGTGAACGAAACCCCTGCCAACGATCCAACCCGCCCGGTGCTGTGCGTGGGAGATATCCAGTGGAGTGACGCGCTGAGCCTGCTCGCGCGCCATGGCCTGCGCCTGAACCATGTTGCTGCGGGCGAGAAAATCCCCGGCAGTTACTGGGGCGAGCCCGAGGCCGGCATCATCGCCTGCGATGTCTATGTGCGCGACGACACACCGGTGCATTCGATGCTGCACGAATCCTGCCACCTGATCGTGCTGCCGCCCGAGCGCCGCGCACAGGTGCATACCGACGCCACCGACTCGGTACCCGAGGAAGACGCCACCTGTTACCTGCAGATCGTGCTGGCCGGGCAATTGCCGGGCGTAGGCAGCGCGCGGCTGATGGCCGACATGGACAGCTGGGGCTATACCTACCGGCTGGGTTCGACCCAGGCCTGGTTTGAGCAGGATGCCGAAGATGCCCGCCAATGGCTGGTTGAGCGCGACCTGCTGCCGCTGTAATTGTGGGAGCGGCGTAAGCCGCGAAGCTGGCAATGCTCGGCGGCCAGCAACGCCGTTATCTGTTGATGTCCCGGCTTCGCGGCTTACGCCGCTCCCACAACAGCCCCCGCTCTAACGCGGTCTGGAGCTGCTCATATCCAGGGTAACGCGGGTGCCGCGCTCCGGCTGCGAATGGATATCCAGCCGCCAGCCCAGGTGATCACATAGCCGCGCGATCAGGTCCAGGCCAATGCCCGCGCCCGGGTTGCGCTCACCCTTGGTCATGCGCGCATAGACCTGCGCGACTTCTTCCGGGCTCATGCCGTGGCCGGGATCCTCGATGCTCAGCACCGCATCGGCGGAAATAGCCATGCGCACCACGCCGCGGTCACTGTTTTCGATGGCGTTGCGCAGCAGGTTGCCAATTGCGGCCTGCACCACTGCCAGCGGCGCAAGTATCCGGCACGGCGCCGCTTCCACCAGCAGCAGTTCCAGCTCCTTGCCCTTGGCCAGGTAACGATGGTCTTCGGCGATTTCCGGCAGCAGCTCATCCAGCGCCACCAGTTCACTCATCGCGGCCAGCTTGGCCGGGTCGCGCGCAAGCACCAGCAGCAACTGGATCAACTGCTCCATGCCGGTGGAGGTACTGCGTACCCGCAGCAGCTGCTGACGCGCCCTTTCCGGCAGGCCCGGCTGCTCCAGCGCCAGCTCGGTGGCGCCACTGATCACCGCGATCGGCGTGCGCAGCTCATGGCTGGCGGTGCTGATGAAGGCCCGCTCACGCTCGACGAAATGCTCATTGCGCTGCAGGTAGTCGTTCAAGGCGCCGGCAATCACTTCCAGCTCGGCACTGCCGCGCCGGTCCACATGCACGCGTTGCCCACGACGTTCGGGGCTCAGTTTGGCGATGTCCTGCGCCAGCACCGACAGCGGCCGTACCAGCCGGGTCATGCCCACCCAGGCCATCAACAGGGTCACCAGCAGCAAGGCCACACCAGCCAGCAGTGCCCAGCGGGTAATGAAGTGCTCAAGCTCGCCGAAATCGGTGATATCCAGTGCCAACACCACCCGCCCGAAGTCGGAGGTATCGCGCACCATCACCGCCATGTCCTTGCCTTCCAGCAAGGCCCCGTCATGCAGCCCGGGATGCAGTTTGGCCAGGCCTTCAGGGATGCCTGCGGGTACATGCGCCGCATAGAAGCGCAGCGTGTCCGAATCCTGCCAGTGGTAGTTCGGGTCGCTGCGCATCTGGCCGATGATGCTGTCCAGCTCGGTGTTCAACAGCGAACGCCACACCGCATGCTCGGCGTGCTCGTGCACGTAGTTGGCCGCACTGAATACCGCCAGCGTCACCAGTGCCACATAGATCGCCAACCAGCCCAGCAGCTTGCGGCGCAGGGTGCGGCGTGTCATTGCGCCGTACCTGCCGCCGGCGCGGACAGGCGATAGCCCACGCGCGGCAAGGTCTGCAACAGCTTCTGCTCGAACGGGCCATCAACCGCGCGCCGCAGTTCGTAGATATGTGAGCGCAGCATGTCGCCATCGGGGGGCTCGTCGCCCCACAGGGCGTATTCGAGCTGGTTGCGGGTGACCGCCGCCGGGCTGGCGCGCATCAGCACTTCCAGCAACTTGCGGCATGCCGGGTACAGATGCAGCACCTGTCCGCCACGCTGGGCTTCAAATGTGGCCATGTCCAGCTGCAGGTCATGCACCTCCAGCACCTTGCGCGGGTTGCGCCCATGGGTGCGTGCCAGCACCGCCTCCAGCCGCACTTCCAGCTCGGGCAGGGCGAAGGGTTTGGTCAGGTAGTCATCGGCGCCGGCGCGGAAGCCGGCGATCTTGTCGGGCAGCTCGTCGCGGGCGGTCAGCATGATCACCGGCACTTCGGAACGGAACTCCTCGCGCAGCTTGCGCAGTACCTCCGGCCCCTCCAGGCGCGGCAGCATCCAGTCCAGCAGAATGGCGTCGTAGCTCTGGGTGCCCGCCAGGTGCAGGCCGGTGATACCGTCCGGAGCGACGTCGAGCGTGTGCCCGCGCGCTTCGAAATAGTCGAACAGGTTGGCGATCAGGTTGCGATTGTCTTCGATGACCAGCAGCCGCATGCGGGCATGACCTTGCTGCCCCGGGCCGGGGCATTACCGACGTATCCTAGCGCCGCAATTGTCGGATTGTCGTCGGATTGGCTTCGGAACCCAGTCGAAGCCGGCCGTTGGCGGTTTCGACGCGTTTCCAACGTTGCCTGCGCCATCATCCTGCCAGCCTTCGACACCGAGCCGCCTGTGCACCCAACTCCGTCCCGCGCTCCCCGTAGCAATCTCTGGTTCGCGATCCTGATCGCGCTGGTCGTCATCAGCTTGCTGGCCGGGCTGGGCATGCGCTCCCCCAACCCGCCGGACGAACCTCGTTTTGTGCTGGCTGCACGGCATATGGTGGAAACCGGGCAGTGGTTGCTGCCACATCGCGGCAGCGAGTTGTATGCGGAAAAGCCGGCCACCTTCATGTGGATCCAGGCCGCCGCCTACAAGGTGATCGGCGACTGGAACCTGTCATTCCTGGTGCCATCGCTGCTGGCGGCACTGCTCACCCTGTGGCTGACCTGGGACATGAGCCGGCGCCTGTGGAACCGCCAGATCGCCCGCTATGCGGTGGTGGCGCTGTTCGTCTGCATCCAGTTCGGGCTGATGGCCAAGCGCGCGCAGATCGACATGGTGCTGGTCGCCATGACCACCCTGGCACTGTGGGGGCTGCTGCGACACCTGCTGCTTGGCCCCAACTGGTGGGCGCTGGCGCTGGCCGCTTTTGCCGCCGGCGCCGGCACCGTCACCAAGGGCGTTGGCTTCCTGCCGCTGTTGATGCTGCTGCCGTGGATGGCCTGGCGCTGGTGGCACCCGCAGGCCGCTGGCCCTGGGCGCAGCTGGCGCTGGTGGCTGTTGTTGCCGGCTTTCCTGGCCGGCACCGCGATATGGCTCGGCCCACTGGCCATTGCCCTGCTGCAGAACCCTGAGCCGCACCTGCAGGCCTATGCCAAGGAACTGCTGTTCAAGCAGACCGGCACCCGCTATGCCAACGCCTGGCACCATCACCAGCCGTTCTGGTACTACCTGCAGGTGATGGCGACGCTGTGGCTGCCGGGCAGCCTGCTCGCGCCGTGGCTGCTGCCAGCCTGGTGGCGCCGCTGCCGCCGCGCCGATCCGCGCTACATCCTGCTGCTGGGCTGGGCACTGCTGGTGCTGCTGTTCTTCAGCGCCAGCCCGGGCAAGCGCGAGGTCTACATCCTGCCGATGCTGCCGGCCTTGGCCGTGGCCGCCGCCCCCTTGCTGCCGGGCCTGCTACGGCGTACCAGCGTGCGCTGGCTGCTGCTGCTCTATGTACTGGTGCTGGCCATCGCCACGCTGGTGGTCGGCTATGGCGCGGTGCACGGTGATGGCTGGGCGCAGCGCAACGCGATCAAGCGCGCGATCGACCCGTGGGTATTGCCACAGGTCGGCTGGTGGCTGATCGGCTTCAGTGCCGCCTCGATGCTGCTGCTGGCAGTGCTGCGACTGCGCCGGGCCGGCCTGGCGGTGGTGCTGAGCACGGTGCTGCTGTGGAGCATGTACGGCCTGGGTGCGATGCCGGCACTGGATCCTTACAGCTCGGCCTCGTTGCTGATGGACAAGGTGCGCGCCCGGATCGGCCCGGACGCGCAGCTGGGCATGGTCGCCTGGCGTGAACAGAACCTGCTGCAGACCCATCCACAAGCCACCGACTTCGGCTTCAAGCGGCCGGTCGCTGAACAATGGGAGGATGCAGCACGGTGGGTGACTGAAGACCCGCAGCATCGCTGGCTGTTCGTGCTGGACAAGGCGATGACGCCCTGCGCTGACCGCAGCCAGGTCATCGATATCGGCAGCGCCAACCGCAACAACTGGCAACTGCTGCCTGGCACCGCCCTGCACGCCGATTGCATCGCCAAGACCCATGGCGTGGTGGTCGGCGGTGACGCCGCGATCGAGGACAGCGGCGACTGAGCGTTTCTGCGGCAATCCGCTGGCGGGTTGCCGCCTTCACATCATCAGCAGCGGCTGACGATGCTGAAGCTTCGACATAATTCCCACATCACTCCGACTGCGCTCCGACAGCGGCGGTAACAGCATGCAGCCATCCTACTGATGGCCTGTGTGCTCCATGCCCCATTCCCCCCGCCCGCTCCCTGCCACGCTTCAACCTGCCAGCAGTGCGGCCTTCGCCATGCAGGCCTTGTGGTTGCCGTTGCTGCTGGCATTGCTTGCCAGCACTGCCTTGATGGCCGGCGGCGGCGACCAGTGGTTGGCCGATCAGTTGTTCCAGTTGCAAGGCCAACAGTGGGCCGCCAAAAATGCCTGGTGGAGCGCACACCTTGTTCACAAGGGCGGGCGAAATCTCAGTTTCCTGATGGCGGCATTGGTAGCGCTGGCGCTGATCCGCAGCACCTTGCATCCGCGCTGGAAGCCGCTGCGGCGGCCGCTGGGCTATCTGCTGCTGTCTGTGGCCCTGTCCACCGGCATCATCGCTCTGCTCAAGTCCTGGACGCATATGGACTGCCCCTGGGACCTGCAGCGCTACGGCGGGCTGCGGCCGTTCATCGGCTTGTTCGAACAGCGCCCGGTACTGCTCGGCCACGCCGCCTGCTTCCCCGGCGGGCATTCCGGTTCGGCCTATGCATGGATAGCGGCGTATTTCTTCATGTTGCAGGTACGGCCGCAATGGCGCCGGCCGGCACTGCTGATTCCCTTGGCCATCGGTGTCGTGTTTGGCCTCACCCAACAGTTGCGCGGCGCCCATTTCCTGTCGCATGACCTGTGGTCGCTGGCGATCAGCTGGTCGGTCGCGGTGCTGTTGTACGCATGGATGTTCGCGCCATCCCTGGCCACTGCACGGGCACCCCGCCCGGTCACCACCGTTGGAGAAACCGCATGAGCACCACGCTTTCGCGCCCTGCCAGCCTGCGCTTGAGCTGGGACCGCCTGCGTGCGTTCCGCCCCGAGATCAGCACCGAAATGCTGATCCTCGCAGCCAGCCTGTTCTTCGCGCTGGCCTGCAACGGCTTGTTCTGGCGCAGCGCGATGGCGGCCAACCCCGGCAGCGTGCTGTTTGCGCTGTCCTTGTGCGCACTGCTGGTTGGCGTGCATGCGTTGCTGTTGAGCCTGCTGCTATGGCGCTGGAATGCCAAGGTGGTGCTGACCGCGCTGTTCATCACCACCGCCTTCGCGGTGCACTACATGAGCAGCTTCAATGTCTATCTTGACGCGGACATGCTGCGCAACGTGCTTGCCACCGACCGCAAGGAAAGCAGCGAGCTGATGACCCCGGCGCTGATCCTGCCGCTGCTGGCCTACGGCCTGCTGCCGACGCTGCTGCTGTGGCGCCTGCGCCTGCGCAAGCGCAGCTGGGGCAAAGCCCTCCTGTGGCGCGTTGCCTTCATAGCCGGCGTAGTGCTGGTGACCGGCGCCGGCGCGATGGCCTCCTTCCAGGACATATCGGCGCTGATGCGCAACCACCGTGAAGTGCGCTACCTCGCCACGCCAGTGAACTACCTGATCGCGCTGAAGCAGAACCTTGCCAGCTCCAGCCCGATCAAGAAGGAGCCCAAGCAGGCAATCGGCACCGACGCCAAGGTGCTGCCGCGCGCGGCCACCAGCAAGCCACGACTGCTGGTGCTGGTGGTGGGCGAAACCGTGCGTGCGCAGAACTGGGGCTTGAATGGCTATGCACGGCAAACCACGCCCGAGCTGGCGCAAACCGGTGCAGTCAACTTCCCCGACATGCATGCCTGCGGCTCCAGCACCGAGGTATCGCTGCCCTGCATGTTCTCGCCGTATGGCCGCCACGACTACGACGAGAAAAAAATCCGCAACCATCAATCCCTGCTGCACGTGCTGGAACATGCCGGCATCAGCACCTTGTGGCGCGACAACCAGTCCGGCTGCAAGGGCGTATGTGATGGTCTGCAGATAGAGCGCCTGGACGATGCCAAGACCCCCGGACTGTGCGCCGATGGCCGTTGCATGGATGAAATCCTGATCGACAACCTGGCCAGCCAGGTGCGCGCCAAGCCGGGCGACCGGGTGGTGGTGCTGCATCAGCTGGGCAACCACGGCCCCAGCTATTTCCAGCGTTACCCGGCGCAGTTCCGCCAGTTCGCACCCACCTGTGACACCCCGGACCTTGGCAAGTGCGAGCGCCAGGAAATCGTCAACAGCTACGACAACGCGATCCGCTACACCGACCACTTCCTGAGCCGCACCATTGCTGCGTTGCGCGGCCTGGACGACTACGACACCGCAATGATCTACCTGTCCGATCACGGCGAATCACTGGGCGAGAAAGGTTTGTATCTGCACGGCATGCCGTATGCGATCGCCCCCGAAGAGCAGACCCGGGTACCGATGCTGATGTGGTTTTCACCGGGGTTCGTGGCCGACCGCGGGCTGGACGTCCAGTGCCTGCGCCACCGTGCCGGGCAACGCACCGACCAGGACAACCTGTTCCCCTCGGTATTGGGCCTGATGCAGGTGCAGACGTCGGTGTATGACCGCTCGCGGGATGTGTTTGCTGGATGTACGGGGTGAATTGTTTGAGCGGGTTTGAGGGCTGAGGGAAAGCGCTGAGGCAGCGGCTCGATTGGTGCGGTTCTTGGCTCTTGGTTTTTTGTTTTTTGTTTTTTGTTTTTGGCTTTGGGCTTTGGGCTTTGGGCTTTGGGCTTTGGGCTTTGGGCTTTGGGCTTTGGGCATTGGGGCTTTGGGCATTGGGCATTGGGGCTTTGGGCATTGGGCATTGGGCTTGGGCTTGGGCATTGGGCTTGGGCTTGGGCATTGGGCATTGGGCTTTGGCTTTGGCTTTGGCTTTGGCTTTGGCTTTGGCTTTGGCTTGGGCTTGGGCTTGGGCTTGGGCTTTGGCTTTGGCTCTGGCTTCACCTTCCCTTCTCCCGCCTGCGGGGGAAGGTGCCCGAAGGGCGGATGGGGGGAAGCTTCTGCAATTGCGTGATTCGTGTTCCACCGATAACCCACCAGCTTCGCGGCTTACGCCGCTCCTACAACAAACTGGTGCCCCATCAGCTTCGCGGCTTACGCCGCTCCCACAAACAAGCGCTGTTCCGCTCCCCTAAGCAGCCGGCCACCGGCGACCTGGAGCTGTCATGACCACCTTTCCGCAATGGCTTCCGTGGGCGCTGCTGTCGGCGGTGTTCGCCGCGCTCACCGCCATCTTCGCCAAGCTCGGCCTGCAGAACATCGATTCGGACATGGCGATGCTGCTACGCACCGTCATCATCAGCGTGGTGCTGGCGATGTTCGTCGCGGCTGCCGGCAAATGGAGCAACCCGCTGCAGCTGCCCGGCCCCACCGTGGCCTGGCTGGCACTGTCTGCCTTGGCCACCGGCGCCTCCTGGATGTGCTATTTCCGCGCACTGCAGCGTGGCCCGGCCGCGCAGGTGGCGCCGGTGGACAAGCTCAGCGTGGTGCTGGTTGCCCTGTTCGCCGTCACCTTCCTGCACGAGCGCCTGGGCTGGCGTGAATGGCTGGGGGTGGTGATGATTGGTGGCGGCGTGCTGCTGATGGCGCTCAAGCGCTGACCTTTGTCCACTTGCGGCCCGGCCGCCGCCCCACTAGCCTTCGCCGGTACTTACTACCCGGGGTTTGCTGTGAAGAATCGTCATTTGGTCCTGGCCGCCGCCGTCGGCGTGGCCGTGCTCTCGTTGGCTGCCTGTAAAAAGGACGCCGCCACCGACACCGCCAAGCCGGCTACCACCCAAGCCGCACCGGCCGAAAGCGCCGACCAGTTCATTGCCCGGGTCAATGCCGAATACAAGGCCATGTACCCGGAGATGACCTCGGCGCAGTGGCTGTCGTCCACCTATATCAACGACGATTCGGCACGCGTCGCGGCCAAGGCCAACGAGCGCTGGCTGACCGTGCTCAACGGCTGGATCGAGCAGGCCAACAAGTACGAAGGCCAGCCGATGAGCGCCGATACCAAGCGCGCCATCAGCCTGCTCAAGCTGATGACCTCGATGCCCGCCCCGCGTGACCCGCAGAAGCTGGCCGAGCTGGCCGGCATTGCCACCAAGCTGGAAGGCGACTACGGCGCCGGCACCTACTGCGTGGGCGAAGGCGACAAGCAGAACTGCCGCCAGCTCGGCGACCTGGAGCACGTGCTGGCCGGCTCGCGCGACTATGACAAGCAGCTCGACGCCTGGCAGGGCTGGCACTCCACCGCCGTGCCGTCGCGCGCCAACTACCAGCGCTTCGTCGAACTGGTCAACGAAGGCGCCCGCGAACTGGGTTACACCGATGCCGGCCAGATGTGGCGCAGCGGCTATGACATGCCGGCCGAAGAGGTTGGCCCGGAAACCGACCGCCTGTGGGGCCAGCTCAAGCCGCTCTACGAGCAACTGCACTGCTACACCCGCACCAAGCTGGACAAGGAATACGGCAAGGACAAGGCCGAAGTGGGCGGTGGCATGATCGCTGCGCACCTGACCGGCAACATGTGGCAGCAGGACTGGAGCAACCTGTGGGACATGACCGCGCCGTACCCGAACGCCGGCAGCCTGGACATCACCGCCGCGCTGGAAAAGCAGTACCAGACCAATCTCAGTGGCGCCCTGGCCAAGGCCGGCGGCAGCGACCCGGCAAGCCGCTTCAAGGCGCAGCGTGAGGCCGAGCTGGCCACCGCCAAGCAGATGACCGAGCGCGCGCAGGACTTCTACGTGTCGCTGGGCATGCCCAAGCTGCCGGACAGCTACTGGCAGAACACCCAGTTCATCAAGCCGCTGGACCGCAACGTGGTCTGCCATGCCAGTGCCTGGGACATGAACATGGGCGGCGACGGCAAGGAAGTTGGCCCGGACGTGCGCACCAAGATGTGCATCACGCCCAACGAAGAAAACTTCACCACCATCTACCACGAGCTGGGCCACATCTATTACGACCTGGCCTACAACCCGCTGCCGCCGTTGTTCCAGGGTGGTGCCAACGACGGCTTCCACGAAGCCATCGGCGACACCATCGTGCTGGCGATGACGCCGAAGTACCTCAACTCGATCGGCCTGGTCGATGCGCAGCAGGAAAGCCGTGAAGCCACCATCAATGCGCAGATGCGCATGGCGATGTCGGGCGTATCGTTCCTGCCGTTCGGGCTGATGATCGACCGCTGGCGCTGGGGCGTGTTCGATGGCTCGATCAAGCCGGACCAGTACAACCAGAAGTGGTGGGAACTGAAGGCGCAGTACCAGGGCGTGGCCCCGGCCACTGCCCGCGGCGAGGAGTTCTTCGATGCCGGCGCCAAGTACCACGTACCGGGCAACACGCCGTACCTGCGTTACTTCCTGGCGCGCGTGTTGCAGTACCAGTTCTACAAGGGCCTGTGCGATGCGTCCGGCTATACCGGCCCGCTCAACGAGTGCAGCTTCTACGGCAACAAGGAAGCCGGCCAGAAGTTCTGGGCGATGCTGAGCAAGGGCTCCAGCCAGCCGTGGCAGGCCACGCTGAAGGAACTGACCGGCACCGAGAAGCTCGATGCCGCCCCGATGCTGGAGTACTTCTCCCCGCTGCAGGAATGGCTGAAGCAGCAGAATGAAGGCCAGATGTGTGGATGGCAGGCGGCTGCGCCGGCGGCGGCTCCAACAGCGGCACCAGCGCAGCCCTCGGCACCGTAAGCGCTGCAGCTGATGACACAAGCAAAGGGCGCCGCAATGGCGCCCTTTGCTTATCCGCTAGCGCAGCATCTGCGTCGAGGCCAACCGCCACCCGCAGCAACCAACAGAGCAGTAGCGCAGCAGGATCTGCCATACCCCAGCCTTGACACATCGGCATGCCGTGGCATCGTTGCCCGGTCACATCGGGAGATACGAATGAAATTTGCTGCAGTTCTTGTTGCACTCGCTGTTCATGCGCCTCTGCTCAAGCCTGCGCTCGCCTCCGAGATTACCGGCGCCGAGCAGATACATCTCGGCATCACCGATGCGAGCAGCACACTTGGCTTCGTCTTCACGCCTCCAGCCGAAGAAGGCTGGACAAGGAACGGTTCCGGAATGAGCACAACGCTCAGCTGGAACGCGGAATCCCCTTCGGACGACCGCAAGATCGAAGCCTACATGACCACGCTTGATGCGCCCATCTCGCCAATCGGCGGCTACATCAGGACCATCAAACGCAATCTGGAACAGGGCTACGCCAGCAGCTCCCGCTTCAAAATCAGTTCACTTCAAGTGAGCGAGTATCCTGCGGATCCACGCTGCGCAAAAATCCACCTCCTGCTCGAAGCGCGGCAGCTAACGGCGGCTGGGAAACAGCAATGGAGCGAGCAGTACGCACTCTCCTGCGGCTCGCTGCAATCAAAAGGCGTCGGCTACGAGTTGCGCTACTACCAACGCTATACCGATGGCCATCGCGATCACGGCTTGGAATCAAAAGCCAACGCCGTACTGGACAGCTTGGACATCGAAGGCGGCTGATGCATGCAGTCTTCGGTTCGCTTCGATCACAGCTCTGCGATGATCAAGCGCGAGCGGGCACGCAGCTTGTTCGCCGCACCCAAGCACACGCGGAAACACCTGAGCCAAATTGGTGGACGGCAGTCATTCCAAGGATGAACATGGACAGCAGCAACATCGCAGACCGCAGCAATGCCGACACTTCCCTGACCGGGCCTGGCAGCTACCCGCTCGATCTCACCGGCCCCAGCAGCCACACCTTGATGCGCACCCTGGGTGCGGGAAGCCTGGTCATCGCAGCGCCTGGCTCCGCAGGTAAGTCCGATCTGCAGGTCGCGCCTGATCAGAAGATCAACTGGGCAGCCTTCGCCCCATTTGCCACTCCCGCAGGCTCCCCCTGGCCGCGCGTGATCCACTACGCAGGCTCGGATCTAGGCATCTTCGAGTGGGCCCGGCAGCGCCCCATTGAACAGCTGACCTGGACGCCGGTGCTCCACACGGACACCCTGGTCGACGCCTCCCGATCCAACATCCGCACCTTGGCGATTCAACTGGACCTGCCGGGCGCGAACCTGCAGCTGCTCATGCCCGCGCAGGAAATCGCAGCGAACCTCCATCTGAGTATCTCCGGCGATATCGGCCGTTTCTCTGCACAGGGACAACTGCCCCGCTCCCTGTCACTGGCCCCGGAAACGGGCTCACGCAGGGAAACTTCTGCGTTCCAGCTACCAGACATGGGCGAACTGCATGAGGTCCACGAGCTGATGCTGGTCAACAAGCCGATGGGCCGCCCCATCTCGCTGAAGTGCCTGTCGCGCTTCACACAACTGCAGTCGCTGAGCCTTTACGGCAACTTCGTCGACCTGGAAGCGCTTGCCGAACAGCCACAGCTGCAGAACCTGCAGCTGCGCTATATGCCGTCTTTGGAAGGTTTGCCCGTACTCAGCTGCTGGCCTGCGCTGGACGGTTTCATCGCCTTCAACATCGAGGAAGCCGCAGGCAAGCGTCTGCGCCAGCAACTGAAGGCACGCACCCCGCAACGCCCGTGGACCAAACATGCGTCGGTCTCGCAGCTTCGCAAAGAAAGCTGGTGGGAAAGCGAATTCGGCCGCCCGTTCTCGGCTTGGTCAAAACGCTTGGCGAAACAGGCCAATGAGGCATTCGATGGCGCATTGGCAGCCTTGGCTTCGTCGCATTCGCTGGCCGATGCTGAAGCAGCCTTCAGCGAATTTGCCCGCCGCTTCAACGCCCTCAAGGGAATAGAGACGACGGAACGCGACGACCTGGGTGAAGCCATATGGCAACTCAGCAGTTCCGAGCACGCCGTGCGCATTGGCGTGACTGAAGAACTGGCGCAACAGTGGTTCGATGCCGTGCGTGACTATTGATCGGAACTGCACAGGCATTGCTTCAACGCTGCACTTCCGCAGCCTTCTACAAGAAGCCCGCACATCGAAGCGGCTCTGGGCGCACACCCACTCAACGAATATGGAAGACCACTGGTACCCGCAGTGTGATCTTTTCCACATCCGCCGTCGCCATTCCCGGCTCAACGTTCCACCCCAGTGCGGCCTCACGCGCTGCTCTGTCGAGGATGGCACTCCCACTACTTTCGTCGATGGCGACGCCCGTTACCACTCCGTCACCGGACAAGGTGATCAACAGGACAACGCGACCTTCGATATCCTCATCCCAGGCAGCGCGGGGATAACGTGCGGGCTTGGTGCGCGCCTTGTCTGCCAGCAACATTCCCAGAAATTCGGATGGACTGGCACCTGCACCACGCTCAGCAATCGCGCCGACTTCAATTTCGGCCGGCTTCAGTGCAATTCGAAATTGCACTGGCACACGCCGTCGCTCGCCTGACGACGCGATCACACCAGTCGCACGCCAATTTCGAGCCGCCACCCGTGCATTTGAATCCAGCAACGGGTCGCCGCTACTCTGCTCAATCAGCACCGAGGTAATGACACCGCCTTTCAATACGTCAATCACCAGAACCATCTGCCCATCGGACTTTATTCCCGAGTGCGGTATTGGAATAGGTGACTCCAGCGCAGCAAAACCCGCCGCAGGCAGGTCAACTACAACCTCCCCCTTTGAAGCGAACAGATTGGGCATGGCCGGGATAGACGGAGCCATCTCTGCCCTCAAGCCGCGCCCGCTCAGCACACGCCGCGCCTCGGGTAACACCTGCTCCGCAGTTGATTGGCTGCGAGCAGCATCATCACTTCCAATACTTGCCGTAATGTGGCCGCCTGGCTTGCTGGACATTGCGCTCACCCGCGCCTTGAGGATGGCCAAACGCGCAATGGAAGAGTCAGGTAACAGGCTTGCGTGGAACTCCAGATCCTTGCGAATCATCCTCTGATACGTTTCGATCAGACTGGGTTGCGCCCCCGCAGCATCTCTACTGCGCGTGAGTTTTTCCGCAGTGATCAGCGCACCGAATGCCAGCTCCTCGTCCGAATCAACGATCATCGACGCATAGCTTTGCCACAGCGACGGCGTGGTCGGCTGATAGCTGAGCAGTGCTTCCTGCAGCGACACGATTTCTTCCAACTGGGTATTCAGCTCATGATTCGGGTTCGCCGAGTCCGCGGACACTGTGTGCATCCGCATGGCGGAGTTCAGGTCGGCCAGGCGATGTACCAGCAACTGCACACCCCCTAACGTCGCGTCTGGCACCGCCGCCCACATTGCTTCAACCGCGGCACCGCGTTCATGCCTGAGCTCAGCCGAGCCAGCGGGATCCTCGGTTCCGTTGAGCGTTGCATAGAAGCGGTCTTTGGCCACCTCGTAAGCAAGCTTCTGGTCACGATCAGGCAATCGCTGGCGCAGCCCTGCCCATCGCTGCAGATCTTTCATGGCCTCATCAGCTGACTGTTGATTGCCGCGTGCAGCAGCACGCGCTATCACGACTACTTTCTCGCCAGCATCACGCTCATAGGCACCGCGCGATCGCCATTCCTCCACACTTGGACCGTCGCCTGCGATCGGCGTCCCAGTATCCTTCGACGCCATGGGTGTCGTTTCCGCGCCCATCGGTGACTTGCCAGTTCCAAGCAGTAGAGAAAAGAAGCCAACAGCTATCAGCACTGCCGCAAGCAGATAGCCACGAGAGCGATCCTGCGCCGCCACCTCCAGCAGCGACCACACCACCGCCACGCCGCCAATCATTACACCCGCTCTAAACGCCACCATGCCGTCACTCAGATTTTCCAAGGACAGCAGCTGCCCAAGCTTGGCAATTCCACCGAAGGCAAATGAGGCCAGCCAGCCCCAAACTGGCGCCAGCACCAGCAGCATTGCCAGCGCGACGAGCAATCCGAGAGCGGTTTTCAAGGTCTTTTACTCAGAATCAGCATAGGCACAAAGACGATGAAAACCAAGCTGGCCAATAACAGTAGTCCGCCATGCATTCCCAGCATCATGTCCACACTCCAGCTGCGGGACGCCACCGCTTTGTAGCTCCTGTAAGCAGGCATGCCCCAACTCATTACCCAGCCAAACAACAGCGGCCCAGCGATAGCCACCACTATCCGCGTCCTAAAACCGATCCGTCCCACCGGCTGTGCGGCGGGCGCGGCAGCTACGGCGTTCTGTGCTGCTGTGACCGTTGCTCCTGTGGCACGTGGCCGCTGTTGATGCCGCAGACCGCTCTTTGCCTTTTTCCCGGGACGGGCTTTGCTGGCACGCACACTGTTGGCCAACAAGGTCTTGCGCGCACAAGCCGCACACGGCATGCCACTGAAATGCTGATGCGCGCCATCCTTCGCGCACTTCACCAGCAATCCATTGTTGCGGCGCGCATAGCGCAGCAGCAGCGACGACCACTCGGCTACCGCCGGGCGCCGCCGGGCCTGGTTGGCGAACGCGCGGTCGAACATGTCACGCAGCTCGGCCGGAAATGCCGCATGGCCGCTGACCGGCGATGGCAGGATGCGGGTGTCGCCCCTGCCCTGCGCATAGGGATAGAGATGGGCGGCAATGCGCCCTGGCAGATCACTTGGCAGCGTCGCGCCATTGGGCCTGCCGCTATACGGATGCAGGCCCGAGTTGAGCAGCTGGAACACCATCACCGCCAGCGCAAACCTGTCCTGTGCTTCTTCCTCGCCGGCGGCAACGCCGCGCTGCTGAAACTCGGCAGCCAGGTAATCGGTGGTGACCTGCTCGGAAAGAAAACGTTCGCCCTTGCCCTGGATGCTGAAGCCATCGCAATCCAGCATCGCGATGAACAAGGACTTGCGGTAGAAGCGCACATTGAGCGGCTTCAGATCCACCACGTAGTGCTGGCGCTCATGCAACGCGGCCAGCATCACCGCCAGGTTGGCGGCCAGCGTCATCTTCGGGCCGAGCGCTGTTGGCAAGCCCTCTTCGCGCGCCTGCCGCTCCTGCAGCACATGTTCAAGGTCACTGGTGGCGGCAACATCCAGCGCCGGCATGGTGAAGCCGAGGAAGCCGCGCGCCTTGTCGCGCAGCAGGCCGGTGGGCCAGGCAATCTGCACCTGGCGCACGCCCTTGTCCTCGACATCGGGCAGGTCCGGGCGCAGCTCCAGCATCGCCCGCACCTTGCGCTCGTAGACCTGCCCGCCCTTGTCGGAGTGATAGAGCTTGGCGACTTCGTGCGGGCGTTCCTTGATCAGGAACACACTGCCTGCACCGCCGCTCTTGAGCAGCCGGCCCAGGGTCAGCGGTGCGCGCTGCTCGTCGTAGATGGTGTCGCCGGCTTGTGCGGCCATGCGCCTAGACCGGCAGCGCCACCAGCAACGTCTTGTCGTCGCCAGTGATGTGATCGGTGCGCGGATCGGCCAGCGTCGCCTGCAAGGCTTGGCTGCCATGCGCGGCATCCACGCCGCCCAGATAGCGCAGCACCGGTGCGATGAAGGGCTGGAACAGGCCACTGCCATCGCGGGTCATCGCAAACGGCTGCACCCCATCGGACATCAGCACCATCGCCTGCACGCGCCCTTCGAAGCGGGTCAACCGCAGTTGCTCACGCCAGTTCCCACCCGTGACGAACCAGGTCTCGTTAGCGTATTCGCCATTGGCTGGCAGCGATACCGCCGGCGCCTGCGGCGGGGCAAACTCACAGGCCGCCACGCCGTCCCCCACATGGAAGAACCAGCCGCCGCCGGCGTCGGCTACAACCCCGACCAGGGTGCAGGCGTGGTCGGCCAGTGTCAGCTGTTTGCCAGCGGCAATGCTACCCAGCTGCTCACGGGCGCCGATGATTGCCGCCTCGATGATTGCGCGCAGCGTATCCACCGACATCGCAGCCGGATTGCCGTCCAGCTGACGATGCGCGGCAATCGCCGCCACCACCGCCGTGGAAACCGTCTTTGCCCCCGTATCACTGTGCGTGGCCGAGCCCGCGCCATCACAGACCGCGGCAATCAGCACGCGCCCTGCGCAGGCCGACGCGTATGCGTCCTGGCATGGCTGCCCGCGATCCAGATGGGAGCGCCCGGTGGCCGATGCGGCCATCACCCGCCAGCCCATGTTCAAACCGTCACGTTTGACCAGCTGTCGGTCGACGGCAGCTGTACCTGGCCACCGGGCGTGGAGTTGGACACCACCCGCATGCTGGCACTGAGCCACATGAACAATTCCTTGAACTGCAGCCCCTGCAGGCGCTTCACGCCGCGCTCGCCATTGCGGCTGAACTGGCCGAGCACGCCGATATCGGCGTTGCCCACACCAATCGGGAACACCGCCACCTTGTTCTGCTGCTCGGCATCGCGGCAACGCTCGGCCACGGCTTCCCAGGCGTCGGTGGGGTTGCCATCGGACATCAGAAACAGCCAAGGCCGCGTATAAGCCACGCCGGCCTGGCGGAAGCGTGCCTTCTCGTCTTCAATTTCCTGCAGGGCCAGCTCCACCGCGGCGCCGGTCGGCGTGGTGCCATTGGCGGAAAGCTCGGGCGCGCTGAAATCCATCGCGTCACACCAGTCACCGGTGATCGCCGCATTGTCCATGTCGCCGTATTCGATCAGCAGCACGCGCACGCGCTTGGCGGCGATCACGTCGCCCTTGAGCTCCTGCTCCAGCAGCTTCAGGCCTGCATTCAATTGCGCAATGGGTTCCCCGCTCATGCTGCCGGAACAATCCAGCACCAGAATCAAGGGCGTGCGCTGCTCGCTGTTATCAACCAGCGACACATCAGGAATAGCTGCAACAGACATCAGGTGTGCCTCCATGCTCAGGGGACGTCGTGGCCGGATTATAGCCACAACTGTGGCCGCGGCTTCTTACATCCCCCAAGCCACGCCTGGACCGCCCGCTTCCTCGCAGCGTCCCCATCGGCCAAAACCTGTTTCAGCCCCTGCGCACCACGCCTCCGTGGCTGCGCTACCATCCGCCGCAACGGGGCCCGGCGGACAATGGGCACCCTTACCCGCGACCGGGCTGGCCCGGCAGCACAACAGGAGTACCTGGCATGACCTGGATCATCGCTGTTGCTCGTTGGCTGTTTGCGCTTTTCTACATCTATGTCGGCGCCAGTTGGCTCTCCTACAAGTTGTTCGGCACCGCGTGGCCGGACCACAAGGAAGCCCCTGCCGCCAAGGCACTCACCACCGCACTGACCGACAGCGGCATCGTTGATCCGTTGATCGCATCGGCTTGCCTTGCCGGCGGCCTGCTGTTGCTGTTCCGACGCACCGCCCCGCTGGGCATCGTCGTACTCGCGCCGCTGGTGGTTGGCATCTTCATCTTCCACGTGTTCCTAAACCACGATTGGCCATGGGGAACATTTCATCTGTGCTACCTGGGCATGCTCGCTTGGCTGCATCGCGCAGGTCTGCAACCCTTGTGGAATTTCCAGACGATTCCCGCCAGCAAAGCGCATTGAACTCGATGAAATCACTCCCCCGCCTGTCTGCCGTGCTGTCGATGCTGCTGGTGCTGGTGGCATGCAGTTCCACGCCTGCCCGTAGCCCACCGCCTGCAGATGCAGCGGCCATCAAGGAAAACTGCGCGCTTGCCCGGGAAAGACAGAACGAAATCGCCATCTCGCATTGGTGCGACAAATCAGGGAAGCGTTGAAATCCAGCGGGAGTTCCGGCTCCCGGGTGCGCTGCGCTTACCCGGGCTACACCCGTCGCACACCAACCTGTAGTGCCGAGCCATGCTCGGCAGTGGCCTCACCGCTAGACCAGAAGCAGCACAACCAAACGTGTACGTGCTTCGCGGCTTACGCCGCTCCCACAAGAGGCGCCGCAGCCCATCGGGCAATCACCAGCGGTCACAGACGACAAGGGCGCCAATGGCGCCCTTGTCGGTTTCAAACCTGTGCGCAGGTTCAGTGCGTACCGGCAGCTGCCTTGCCTTTCGCGCCCAGCTCACCGGCCAGGTTGCGCTTGTAGGTATCGAAGTCGATGCCCTGCTCGGCCACTTCGGCATGCGCAGCGTCCTTGAGTGCGTCCGAATACATCAGCCGCACGGGGGTATCGTTGTTCTCGTGCCATTCGGCGGCCTGCATGATCAAGGCCAGCACGCGTGCGGCACTGGTGGTCTCACCGGCGATCTTGCCATCCATGCCCAGCACCCATTCGCCATCGCGACGGACGATACCGGCCAGCAGGCCACGGTGCTGATCACGCAGCTCGGCATGCGGCTCAACTTTCGGCTTTTCCGGCGGATTGGCTTCGGCCTGGTTGCGTTCGCGCTCGGCCAGCTTCTTCTTCGCCTCGCGGCGGCCTTTGGATTGGATCGACATCAGTTGTTCACTCTTTGAACGGCCGCCGGTGATGGCGGCGCGGCTATTGTCCCCGATGCGGGGAGAAATTCGTGTCAGGACGCGGTTTCGGCGCGCTGGGCGCGCAGGCTGATGCGCTCCCACTTCCACATCGCCCAGCTGCCGAAGGCGAACAGGGCCGCGCCGATGGCCAGGGTCAGGCCACTTCGGCTGAGCATCGGCGACAGCACGCCGGCGATGATGGCGTTGGTGACCAGCGTACTGAAGGCCTGCATCGATGAGGCCGTGCCGCGCTGGCGCGGGTACATGTCGAGGATGGCCAGGGTCAGGATCGGGAAGATCAAGGCCACGCCGAACGAGGTCAGGGTCAGCGGCAGCACCGCCCACGGCACCGTCATTTCGGTGGCGAAGGCGTTGTAGGCAATGTTGTAGATCGCCGCCACCGCCATGAAGCAGTAACCGATGCGCACTGCGCGCGCGCCGTCCATACGCCCTGCCGCACGGCCCGAAGCATAGGCGCCCAAGGCCATGCCGCCGATGGTGGGAATGAACAGCCAGGCGAACTGGCGCTCGTTCATGTGCAGCAGATCGAGCACGAAGGCCGGTGCCGAGGCGATGTACAGGAACAGCCCGCCGAAACCCAGCGAGCCGGCCAGGGCCAGCCGCAGGAAGCGCGGATTGACGCCGATGCTCACGTAATCCTGCAGCAGGCGCTTGGGGTGCAGGCTCAACCGTGCGTGCGGCGGATGGGTTTCCGGCAGCCAGATGCAGGTGATCAGCAGCAACAGCGCCGAAAAACCGACCAGGAACCAGAAGATGCCCTGCCACTGCGTCCAGCCCAGCAGCCAGCCGCCGATGATCGGGGCGATGGCCGGGGCGATGGAGAAGATCATCGACACCTGGCTCATCAGCCGTTGCGCGTCATCGCCGTCGTACAGGTCGCGGATCACCGCGCGGCCGATGATGTAGCCCACGCCAGCCGACAGGCCCTGCAGGAAGCGGAACAGCAGCAGCGTGCCCATGTCGGTGGAAAGCGCGCAGCCGACCGAGGCGCCAATGAACACCACCAGCCCACCGATGATCACCACCTTGCGGCCAAGCGCATCGGACAGCGCACCGTGCACCAGGCTCATCAATGCGTAGGCCAGCAGATAAACGCTGATCACCTGCTGCATGGCCAGTTTGTCGGCCCCCAGATCGGCGCCCATCTGCGGGAATGCGGGAAACACCGCATCGATCGCGAACGGGCCGAACATCGACAGCCCCGCCACCAACAAGGCGATACGGCGCAATGAAACCTGCTTGCTTGCTTCCATGGTTTTCAATAACCAGCAACGGCACCAGCGCGGGGCCGGTGCGGGGTGAGAGACCAGATGAACAGGGCTGGGCGCCGGCGGCGCCACACGGCCATGATGCGGCAATTTGTCCGGACATTCACCCGCTTCAGGTAGCGGTTCCGGGCAGCCCGGCCTTGCGCGTGCAAGGCGCGCGTTTGAAACCGGGACGTAGATGGTAATCCAAGCCGCTGCGCGGGTCTGCCCCGGGGCTTTACCGGGCTATAATCGGGCGGCTGCACGAACAAGGTGGGAGAAGCGGTTCACCCCGCTGCCGAAGGCGCAAACGCCCGTAATCGCTCAGGCCCGATACCACCCGTATCAAAACTCTGGAGAGACCGGTTCAATCCGGCGCCGAAGGTGCACGAAGCGCACGATCCTCGTCGCGTCGCTTCCAAACTCTCAGGCAAAAGGACAGAGGGGCGCGAGGTAAGCCTTTGGCTTGCCGGCTGTGGTGGCGCGCGTGCGCGGCACCCGGACGGCAGCAGGGCAAGCCTGGCTCACCGCCCCTGCCCTGCATGCCTTCTCCGGACGTCAGCCATGACCCAGAACACTTTTTCGCTGCGCGAGCTCGAACACCACTCCGCGTTCGTCGACCGCCACATCGGCCCCAACGACGCTGAAATCGCGCAGATGCTGCGCACCGTTGGCCATGATTCGCTCGAAGCGCTAACCGACGCCATCGTGCCGGGCTCGATCAAGTCGCCGGCACCGCTGGCGCTGCCCGAGTCGCTGACCGAAGTCGACGCGCTGGCCAAGATCCGCGCCATCGCCGACAAGAACAAGGTACTGCGCAGCTTCATCGGCCAGGGCTATTACGGCACCCACACGCCGAACGTGATCCTGCGCAACATCCTCGAGAACCCGGCGTGGTACACGGCCTACACGCCGTACCAGGCGGAAATCTCGCAGGGCCGCATGGAAGCGCTGATCAACTTCCAGACCATGGTCGCCGACCTGACCGGCATGGAAATCGCCAACGCCTCGCTGCTGGACGAAGCCACCGCCGCAGCTGAAGCAATGACCCTGGCCAAGCGTTCGGCCAAGTCCAAGTCCAAGACCTTCTTCGTACAGGACAGCGTGCACCCGCAGACGCTGGAATTGCTGCGCACCCGCGCCGAGCCGATGGGCATCGAGCTGCAGATCGGCAAACCGGCTGATGCGCTGACCGCCGACACCTTCGGCGTGCTGCTGCAGTACCCGGACAGCCTGGGCAACATCGGCGACTACAAGGCGCTGGTCGAAGCCGTGCACGCCCGCCAGGGTCTGGTCGCCGTAGCCACCGATCTGCTGGCACTGACCCTGATCGCCGCTCCCGGCGAATGGGGCGCGGACATCGTGGTCGGCAACAGCCAGCGTTTCGGCGTGCCGTTCGGTTTCGGTGGCCCGCACGCGGCCTTCATGGCCTGCCGTGACGCCTACAAGCGCTCGATGCCGGGCCGCCTGATCGGCGTTTCCGTCGATGCCGAAGGCAAGGCTGCCTACCGCCTGACCCTGCAGACCCGCGAGCAGCACATCCGCCGCGAGAAGGCCACCTCCAACATCTGTACCGCACAGGTGCTGCTGGCCGTGATGGCCTCGATGTACGCCGTCTACCACGGCCCGGAAGGCCTGCAGCGCATTGCCCGCCGCACGCACCGTCTGGCCGCGATCCTCGCCGCTGCTCTGCGTGGCAAGGGCGTGGCAGTTGGCAACGACTTCTTCGACACCCTGCACATCACCGGCGTTGATTCGGCCGCGCTGAAGGCCAAGGCCGAAGCCGCCGGCATCAACCTGCGCATCATCGATGCCGGCTCGGTCGGCATCAGCCTTGACGAAACCGCTACCCGCGCCGACGTAGTCGCGCTGGGCCAGCTGTTCGGCGCCAACGTCGATGTGGATGCACTGGATGCCAGCACCGCCGACGCGCTGCCGAAGGGCCTGGTCCGTAGCAGCGAGTTCCTGTCCCACCCGGTGTTCAACACGCACCACAGCGAGCACGAGATGCTGCGCTACCTGCGTTCGCTGGCCGACAAGGATCTGGCGATGGATCGCACCATGATCCCGCTGGGCAGCTGCACCATGAAGCTCAACGCCACCGCCGAGATGATCCCGGTGACCTGGCCGGAATTCGCCAACATCCATCCGCTGGCACCGGCTGATCAGGCGCAGGGCTACAAGGAACTGATCGACGGCCTGGAAGCGATGCTGGTCGAGTGCACCGGCTATGACGCGGTGAGCCTGCAGCCGAACTCCGGCGCGCAGGGCGAATACGCCGGCCTGCTGGCGATCCGCGCTTACCACCGCTCGCGCAACGAAGGCCATCGCGACATCTGCCTGATCCCGGACTCGGCGCACGGCACCAACCCGGCCTCGGCACAGATGTGCGGCATGACGGTTGTTGTCACCAAGACCGACGGCAACGGCAACGTCGATGTCGAAGACATCCGCCGCAACGCCGAGAAGTACAGCGACCGTCTGGCCGCGATCATGATGACCTACCCGTCCACGCATGGCGTGTTCGAGGAAGAGGTGGTCGAGATCTGCGAGATCATCCACAAGCACGGCGGCCAGGTGTATACCGACGGCGCCAACATGAACGCCCTGGTCGGCGTGGCCAAGCCCGGCAAGTGGGGCTCGGACGTGTCGCACCTGAACCTGCACAAGACCTTCTGCATCCCGCACGGCGGCGGCGGCCCGGGCGTTGGCCCATGTGCGGTGAAGTCGCATCTGGCACCGTTCCTGCCGGGCAAGCTCGGCGACAACGGCCCGGTCGGCATGGTCAGCGCAGCCAGCTTCGGCAGCGCCTCGATCCTGCCGATCAGCTGGATGTACATCACCCTGATGGGCACCGCCGGCCTGCGCAAGGCAACCCAGGTTGCACTGCTCAACGCCAACTACATCGCCAAGCGTCTGGCACCGCATTACGCCACGCTGTACACCGGCCGTAACGGCCTGGTGGCGCATGAGTGCATCCTCGACGTACGTCCGCTGGAGAAGACCTCCGGCATCGGCGCCGAGGACGTGGCCAAGCGCCTGATCGACTTCGGCTTCCACGCACCGACCCTGAGCTTCCCGGTTGCCGGCACGCTGATGGTGGAGCCGACCGAGAGCGAATCGCAGCACGAGCTGGACCGTTTCATCGACGCGATGATCCAGATCCGCGAGGAAATCCAGGCCATCGAAGACGGCAAGCTGGACCGCGAGGACAACCCGCTCAAGCATGCTCCGCATACTGCCGGTGCAGTGTCGGCCAGCGAGTGGACGCATGCGTATCCGCGTGAGCTTGCCGCCTTCCCGCTGCCCTCGCTGAAGCTGCAGAAGTACTGGCCGCCGGTTGCACGCGTGGACAACGTGTACGGCGACAAGAACATCATGTGCGCCTGCATTCCGGTGGATGCGTACAAGGAAGATGTGGAGGCGTGATCGGGCTTGATTGCCTGATGGCGTGAATGAAAACAGCCGGCGAAAGCCGGCTGTTTTTTATGTCGATTGGAGAGCTGGAGCGCAGGGTCTTCCTGGAGCGGTGCGAACAGCAGGCGGCAGGATTTCTGCTTTGGCTTTGGCTTTGGCTTTGGCTTTGGCTTTGGCTTTGGCTTTGGCTTTGGCTTTGGCTTTGGCTTTGGCTTTGGCTTCGGCTTCGGCTTTGGCTTCTGCTGCTTCTGCTTTGGCTGTCCCTTCTCCCGTTTACGGGAGAAGGTGCCCGAAGGGCGGATGAGGGGGATTTTGACTTTGCTTAGCTAGAAGCTTCCCCTCACCCCAACCCCTCTCCCGCATGCGGGAGAGGGGCTTTGAGCAAACAGCCGCAGCTCCTCAATACCCCTTCTGCTTCAACCACGCATCCACCTGCGGCTTGCGCTCTTCGCGCAGTCGCAACTTTGTCTGGATCCCGGCAATCGCCGTCTCCGCATCACGCCGCGACGTCGGCGCGATATGCGCCTCGGCGAATGCCTTGATCTTGTCCACCATCTGCAGGTTGTCCGCACTACGCCCCAGGCCCGGGTAATAGCGCGCACGCGAGGTACTGTCGACCAAGGTATCCACCTTCTCGCGATGGGCAACGGCGAAATCAAACGCCAGATCCGCATGCTCACGCGACACACCACCAATCATGCCCGCGCTGTTGGTCGCACCCGGCTCATCGCTCAGCGCCATGTCCAATGCACGCTGCGCCAACGCCTTGTCCTTGGGCAAGGCCAACAAGCCGTAGTACTGGTCACGCACCATTGCCGAGGTTTCCTGCCTGGCAAGCGTGTGCAGCTTGTCCCAGGTTGCAGCGTCGGCATTGCGGGCCACCACGCCGAGTACGCTGCTGCGCAGCTCCGGCGACAGTGAGTCAGGTTTGGTCAGGAAGGCATCAAAGCGACGTTGCGCTTCGGCAATCACCTGCGCGTCGTCCAACGCCGCCAAGGTGTTGATCAAACTGCTGCGCAGCTCCTTGGTCTGCGCCGAGTCACTGTCCTTGCCGTCCCAACCCAGTGACTGCAGTACCGGCGACAGACGCGAGCGCGCATAGCCACGGAACGCGGCCTGGCGTGCCGTATCGCCATCAAACATGCTGTCGATGCCATTCAAGGTGCCGGCGACCATGTCCCACAGATCGGTCGGTGCGTCAGCGGCGACCTTTGCGGTCAGATCCAGCAGGTCCGCATCCGGCTGCAGGCCAGCGGCAGCCAAGGCACTGGTATCCATCATCACGCCCAGCTGGTCCACTACCGGCAGCTTGTCGAAGCCAGCACTCAAGGCCTTGAACTGGGCAGGCGCATACAAGCTGCGGTAATAGCCCTTCTGCCCGGCATTGACCAGCAATGGTCCGCTGCAACCCGGCAACTGAACCTGGGTATCGCCGTCGACCAAGGTATGCACCACCTCGCCACTGCCCACACGCAGACTCACCGGTACGCGCCAGTGCAGCGGCTGCTTGTCCTTGCGGTCAATCGTGTACTCGCCCTGGCTCAGCTTCACCTGGGTGTTGCCGGCCACGCAGCTGCTGCTGGCGCGGATCAAGGGCACGCCCGGTTGCAGGGTGAAGTCATGTGCCACTTCCATGAAGCGCTTCCCCGGTGCTGCCTTGTCGATCTCGGCCCACAGGTCATCGGTGACCGCATTGCCGTAGGCATGGGCGGCAACGTAGCGCCGTACGCCGTCGCGCCAGGCATCGGCGCCTACATAATCCTCGAACATCGAGATCACCGCCGAGCCCTTGCCGTAGGTGATGCCATCAAACGCCTGGCTGGCCTGCTCCACCGTCGCCACGTGCTGCACGATCGGGTGAGTGGTGACGAAAGCATCGCGCGCCATCGCACCGCGGCTGGTGTGCGCGGCATCGACGCTGTTGATGTCCCATTCCGGATGCAGCTTGCGGGTGGTGCGCGCTTCCATCCACGAGGCGAAGCCTTCGTTGAGCCACAAGTCGTCCCACCAGGCCATCGTCACCAGGTTGCCAAACCATTGGTGCGCGATTTCATGCGCGGCGATCGAGAACACCGCCTTCTTGTCGGAAACGCTGGACACCTTCGGGTCCAGCAACAAGGCGTATTCAAAGGTGAAGATCGCACCCCAGTTCTCCATTGCGCTGAAGAACTGGCTGCCGCCGGGCGCGGCGATATTGTCGAGTTTGGGCAGCGGATACTTCACACCAAAATAGTCGTTGTATTCGCGCAACACCTCCGCGCTTCCCTCAAGGGCAAAGCGCGCCTGTTCAACCTTGCCGGTCTGGGTGATGACGCCTATCTCGGTGCCGCCCTCGTTGACGGCTTCACGCTCGAACTCGCCACTGGAGAAGAACAGCAGATAGGTCGACATCTTCGGCGTGGTCTGGAACACCACCTGCTTGAGCCCCTTGCCCAGCGGCTTGCTGCTGGCCACCGGCATGTTGCTGACCGCCATTTCGGCTGCCGGCACGGTGACGCTCAGATCGAACGTGGCCTTGAAGCCGGGCTCATCCCAGGACGGAATGAAACGGCGCGCGTCGGAGTTCTCGAACTGGGTGAACAGCGCGCGCTTTTTGCTGCCATCGGCCACCGGGTAATCCAAGGCGAACAGCCCGTTTGCCTGGGTGTTGATGGTGCCGCTGTAATCGATGTTCAGCGTGTAGCGACCGGGCGCCAGCGGCGCGGCAACACTGAAGCTGGCGGTCTGGTTGGCCTCGTCCACGCTGATCGTGACCGGCATGGTCTTGCCGCCGCCTGCTGGCTGCAGCTGGCTCTTGCCGAAACGCATTCCCGCTGCCTGCAACACGATGCTGGCGGTGGGCTGCAGCACTTCCAGATCGATACTGACCTTGCCATCGAAGCGCATCTGCGCAGCGTGTGGCGTGATCTCCACCCGGTAATGCTGCGGACGCGCAGTGCGCGGCAGCTGGGTGGTGATTTCGTTCGGGGCTGCGGCGGAACCCGCCGCTTCAGCAGCAAATGCTGCGGGCGGGGCAACACAGGAAAGGGCAAGACTGATCGCGACAACAAGGGAACGGCGCATCAAAGCTCCTGACGGAAGAACATGGGCTTGATGCCCACCACCTCCGCATCATCTGCCCCTCCAACGCCTCCCAACACCCCCGGAAGTCATAGCCCTGCGCGAGCTGCTTCCTGTTGCGCGCGCTCTGCGATCATCGCCCGGTACTGACGCGGGGCCATCCCAACCTCGGCCTTGAATTTGCGGGTAAATGCGCTCTGGTCACTGAAACCACAGGCCTGGCCGATGCTGGCCACGCTGTCCTCGCCATGCAGCAGGTGCAGGGCGATCTGGATGCGCAGACGGGTAAGCACCTGCTGCGGCGTCATCTGGAACACCTTGCGGAACGAACGCTCCAGCTTGGACAGTGAGAAGCCGGTGATGTCCAGCAAGGTCTGCATGCGCACGTTTTCAGCGTAATGGGTGTTGAGGTAATCCAACGCCAGCCGCAGGGGTTCGTACTGCGACTCCAGGCCGCCGCGCTGGCCCAGATCACGCGAAATGCCGATCAGGCCGATCACCTTGCCGTTCTCTACAATGGGCCGCTTGCAGGTCAGGCACCAACCCGGCTGCTGGTTGGGGAACAACTGCAGCTCCATCACGTTCTCGATCACCTCACCGGCCAGCACGCGTGCGTCCTGCGCCACATAGGCTTCGCTCATGCCCACCGGGTAAAGCTCATCGGCGCGCTTGCCGATCGCATCGTTGCGCGACTTCATGCCCAGCCGCTGCATCATCGTCATATTGACGTGGGTGTAGCGCCCATCGATGTCCTTGGCAAAAAACAACACGCTGGGAATGGCGTCGAACAGCGCTTCAATTTCGGCAGGGTCAATACGCATCGGGTCATTCAGGCTGGCAGCGGGAACGTGCCCGGCCATTCTAGCCAGCCCCGGGCCGTTACCGCGCTGGTCATAAGTACCTACCCGGGCGAGCATCCGCCAGATGAAGACAAGTCCGTCGCCGGCATTGGCGGCATGATCGGGCCTACCTGCACCCGAACGCCTGCCCATGTCTGAAGCCAGCCCCTCCAATCCCTACGTTGTCGGCCAACTGTGGGCCTGCCAAGGCCGTCATGACGACGAACAGCCCACGCTGTTGATCAACCGCATCGACCAGCATCCGCTCGGCGGCGGCAACATCTACCACGTCACCCTGGGTGGATTGAAGATCCGTCACCCCGGCGTGCCCGGCGGCCTCATGACCGAGCTTGCCCATGCCCCGGTCACCGATCAGACCCTGCAGCGTAGCCAGCTGCGTCTGCTGGGCCAGCAAGCGCCGGATCCGGCTTACCTGAAGGGCTATGGCCAATGGCGCGAGGCATTTGATGCCGGCAATGCAGGCTCGTTCGGAGTCAGCGTACCGACCATCCTGGAAATCGTCGAACGTCGGCTCAACGGTACCCCGCTGGATCAACCCTGACGGCGAGCCCTGCCCGGCAGGAACCTAGCCGGTAACGCCCCTGCCGACCATGGGTCGGCACTACAGGTTGAAATACGCCGGGCGCGGGTTTGCTGGTGCCGACCCAGGGTCGGCAGAAGACCTTTCGGTAACGCTCCTGCCGACCATGGGTCGGCACTACAACGACAACGCCCCGCTTTCGCGGGGCGTTGGCTTTTACATCACAGCGCGGCTATCAGCCCCACGGATCCTGCAGGATCATGGTGTGGTCGCGGTCCGGGCCGGTCGAGACGATCGACACCGGGCAGCCTGCCAGCTCTTCCAGCGAACGCAGGTAGGCGCGTGCAGCCGGCGGCAGCTTGTCCCACTCGGTGATGCCGTGGGTGTTTTCGCTCCAGCCCGGGAATTCCAGGTACACGGGCGTGCACTCTTCCCAGCCCTGCGCGTCCAGCGGCGCGTATTCCGAACGCTTGCCACGGTATTCATAGGCAATGCAGACCTTCAGCTTTTCCATGCCGTCGAGCACGTCGAGCTTGGTGATGCACAGGCCGGAAATACCGTTGATGGCCACCGCGCGCTTGAGCGCGACGATGTCCATCCAGCCGCAGCGACGCGGGCGGCCGGTGGAAGCGCCGTACTCGGCACCGCGGTCGCGGATGCCCTGGCCGATTTCATCGTCCAGTTCGGTCGGGAACGGGCCACCGCCAACGCGGGTTGCGTAGGCCTTGGCGATACCCAGCACGTAATCGATGGCATCGGCGCCAACGCCAGCACCGGCCAGCGCACCACCGACGGTGGTGTTGGAGCTGGTGACGTACGGGTAGGTGCCGTGGTCGATATCGAGCAGTGCGCCCTGCGCGCCTTCGAACAGCACGCGCTTGCCCTGCTTGCGCAGGTCATGGCAGATGCCGGCAACGTCGGACTTCATCGGCTCGACGTATTCGCCGAAGGCCAGCGCTTCCTGGTAGACGGTGTCGAAATCGACCGCTTCCACGCCCAGGTACTTGGTCAGCACGAAGTTGTGGTAATCCAGCGCGGCGCGCAGCTTTTCAGCCAGCTGTTCCGGGTAGTGCAGGTCGGCGATGCGGATACCGCGACGTGCCACCTTGTCTTCATAGGCCGGGCCGATGCCGCGACCGGTGGTGCCGATGGCCTTGCCGCCGGCGGCCTTTTCACGGGCCTGATCCAGGGCAATGTGGTACGGCATGATCAGCGGCGCTGCCGGCGAGATCTTCAGGCGCGAACGCACTTCCACGCCAGCCGTTTCCAGCTCTTCGATTTCCTTGCGCAGGGCGGCCGGGGAGATCACCACGCCATTGCCGATCAGGCACAGCGCGTCATCGCGCAGGATGCCGGACGGAATCAGGTGCAGGACGGTCTTCTTGCCGTTGATGACCAGGGTATGGCCAGCATTGTGGCCGCCCTGGAAACGCACAACTGCGCCGATTTCTTCGGTCAGCAGATCGACGATCTTGCCCTTGCCTTCATCGCCCCACTGGGCGCCAAGAACAACAACTGATTGACCCATGACGGGTAACTCCTGAATTTGCTGCGGCCATCGGGGCCGCGGACGGGGCCGTGCGCTGCATTGGAGTCTGCCATCGGGGACGCCCCATCGGGGAGCATCCGGCAAACGCCAGGGCCATACACGGAAAAAGCCGAACGGGGCGCTCCAAGAGGAGTTGGCCCGACCGGCTTTTGTGGATTATCCGGGTTTTGACTGACAGCTACCACCCCCGTGACTACGGGTTGGTATGGGCGTCAGGGTTTGGTTCAGTGGCGGGCCAACCACAGGCAGCCCAGGCCGATCACAACGGCCACCGCGCCCATCCAGCGCAACGCCGAGGACGGCTGTTCCAGCAGCTGCGCGGCCATGCGCTTCCACGCCAGCGGCGCGATGAACAGAAACAGGCCCTCGATGACGGCGACGAGGCAGAGGGCGGAAAGTAGGTCTTGCATGCGCTATCGCCATTGCCTTCTCCCAGCGGGAGAAGGTGCCCGTAGGGCGGATGAGGGTGCGGGCGGAGCCCATCGAATCGGGACATCAGGGGCGTTCCGCCCCCTGCCCTCACCCCAACCCCTCTCCCGATGGGAGAGGGGCCGAAGATCAAGCGATCAGCGATCGCTCTTCATGTACTGCAGGAACGGGTCGTTCTTGTCGAGCACGATCACGCCATTGCCGTCGGTCATCGAGGCACGGTAGGCCTCCAGGCTGCGGTAGAAGGCGTAGAACGACGGGTCGGCCGAACCGGCCTTGCCGTAGATCGCCGCGGCCTGGGCGTCGCCCTCACCGCGCAGCTGCTGCGCATCACGCTCGGCTTCGGCCACGATCACGGTGCTTTCGCGGTCGGCCTGGGCGCGGATGGTCAGCGACTGCTCCTCACCCTCTGCACGCAGCTTGGCAGCTTCCTGCTTACGCTGGGCGCGCATGCGCTCGTAGACGTCGGCAATCACCTGGCTGTCGGTCGGCAGGTCGATCTGCTTGATGCGCAGGTCGATGATCTGCATGCCCAACGCCGCAATCGCTTCGTTGATCGACTTCAGCTGGCCGGCAATCAGCTCGCCACGGTCACCGGACACCAGCGCCTGCAAGGTGCGCGAGTTGATCTGGTTACGCAGCGAGTCGGTGATGATCGGCGCAAGCCGGGCATTGACGATCTTGCTGTCGCCGCCGGTGGCGCGGTAATAGGCGCGCACATCGGAGATCCTGCCAATGGCGAAGAAGTCGACGCTGACGTCCTTCTGCTCGGCGGTGAAGTAACGCGCCGGGGCGGTATCCAGCACCTGGAAGCGGCGATCGAACACGCGCACGGTTTCCACCAGCGGCACCTTGAAGTGCAGGCCCGGCTTGATGTCCGCACGCACCACCTTGCCCAGGTTTAGCACCATGGCGGTCTGGTCTTCACGTACCACGTAGATCGAGCCCAGCAGGCCCAACAACACTGCGACGACTACGCCGATAACGACTGAATTTTTCATCGGCCGGCCTCCTCACGCGATGCCGAGCGCGAGACCGAACGGTCCGCGTTGCGAATGCTGTCGGTTGCCGCCGGCAGCGCCGGTGCCACCATGTCCGGGGTCAGCTGCGGCGCGTTGCCGGCCTTGCCCGCATCGGCCGGCATCGGCACGTAGATCAGCTGGCGGCCATCGCCACCAATGACCTTGCGGTTTTCGGCCAGCACCTGCTGCACGGTTTCCAGCCACAGACGCTTGCGGGTGACTTCCGGTGCGTTCTTGTACTCACCCTGCAACAAGGTGAAGCGACGCCCGTCACCTTCAGCGCGGGCCACGATGGCCTGCTTGTAGCCTTCGGCGGTGGTGCGGGCACGCGAGGCCTGGCCACGCGCTTCCGGTACCACCTTGGCAGCATAGGCCTGGGCTTCGTTGATCAGGCGTTCCTTGACCTGCTGGGCACCGTTGACCTCGTCGAAGGCCGGCTTCACTTCTTCCGGCGGACGCGCATCGGGCAGGGTCAGGCCGGTGACGCTGAGGCCGGTCTTGTAGGCCTTCAACGAGGCCTGCAGGCGCTGCTCGGCGACCACCGCCAGCGGCCCACGGTTGTTCAGCACGGTGTTCAGATCGGCACGGCCAACCTGCTCACGCACCGCGCTCTGCGCGGACTGCTCCAGCATCTGGTCGGCATCGACCGTACCGAACAGGTACTCGCGCGGATCATCGACGCGGTACTGCACGTTGACCGACACGTTGACGATGTTCTCGTCGCGGGTCAGCACCGGCACATTGCTGCTGAAGGTCTTGATCTGGGTCGCATTGACCTTGACCACCGATTCCAGCGGCCACGGCAGCTTGAAGTTCGGGCCCGGCTGCAGGATGCGCGAGTATTCGCCAAAGCGCAGGACCACGCCGCGCTGCTGTTCGCCGATCAGCTGGAAGCTGGAGAACAACAACAGCAGAACCACTGCGACCAGCACCCAGCGCCAGATACCGCCATCAAACAGGTCGCGCAGCGGTCCCGGAAGACCCCCACCCCAACCTCCGCCGTTGCCGCCACGTGGCGTACGCGGCGCGCGGTTGTTGTCCGCACCACCACCGCTGTTGCCGCCGGGTGTATTCCAGGCCATGCATGCTCCATCTGTAAGGGCCAGGCTGCGGGGGCTCCCGCCGAGGACCTGACCATCTATCGAATCCCGATTCTAACAAGGCAGACTCTGAACAGGTTCGGGGCTACCTGAACCGACAATGTTTGCCGCCGCTCATCCACCCAGAGGGCTGAGCCTGCGGCACGGGCCCGGCCGAAGCTGGCCCCGCGGTATCCGGGCAGGCCCCGATCGGCGCCTGCTTTGAATAGGAATAAGGGCAGACCGGCCTTTTCACAACAGTTATGGTTGCATTCCCCCCGCACCAACGCAGGCCCATCGATGTCCCCCAGCGCCCCGTTCACCGCTTTCCGCATCCACAACGACGACCAGGGCTACCGCGCCGGCCTTGAGCCGCTGCAGCTGGACCAGCTGAGCCCTGGCGAGGTGGTGATCCGCGCCCGTTGGTCCTCGGTCAACTACAAGGATGCGCTGGCCGGCACCGGCAAGGGCAAGATCCTGCGCCGCTTCCCGCTGGTGGGCGGTATCGACGTGGCCGGCGAAGTGGTCGCCTCCAGCGACCCGGCGTTCCGCGAGGGCGACCAGGTGCTGACCACCGGCTGCGGCCTGAGCGAAACCCGCGACGGCGGCTACAGCCAGTACGTGCGGCTGGAATCCAGGTGGGTGATCCCCTTGCCGGCCCAGCTGAGCCTGCGCGAGGCCATGGTGCTGGGCACCGCCGGCTTCACCGCCGCGCTGGCGCTGCTGCGCATGACCGAGAACCGGCAGGTCCCGGCACAGGGGCCGTTGGCAGTCACCGGCGCCACCGGCGGGGTCGGCTCGCTGGCGGTGGACATCTTCAGCCGCGCCGGCTTTGAGGTCCACGCCATCAGCGGCAAGGCCGAGGCCGCCGATTACCTGACCGCGATCGGTGCCAGCCAGATGCTGGGCCGCGACGCCCTGGCCACCACCCGGCCAATGGAATCGGCCCGCTTTGGCGGCGGCCTGGACAATGTCGGCGGCGCCATGTTGACCAGCCTGCTGGCGCAGACCACGCCTTATGGCAACGTCGCATCGGCCGGCCTGGCGGCCTCGGGCGAGCTGGACATGACAGTAATGCCCTTCATCATCCGCGGCGTGTCCTTGCTGGGCGTCGCCTCGGCCGGCACCGCCCGCGATATCCGCGAGCAGGTCTGGCAGCGCCTGGGCAGCGACTGGAAGCCGCGCCACCTGGACCAGATCTGCACCCGCGAGGTGGGCCTGGAGGGCTTGCCTGAAGTATTTGCCAGCATGCTGGACGGCAAATCCTTCGGCCGGACCGTCGTAAGAATTGATTGACGGAGATCACAGGCCCGATCGGCGTGAAAAGTGTGACTTCACGCCGATGGCGGGCCGGCACTAGAATGCGCGGACAACTTGGGGAAAAACATGGCGCGTATCCTGATCGTCGACGATTCACCATCGCAGCTGATGGGCATCCAACGGATTGTGGAAAAGCTGGGGCATGAGATTTTCACCGCCACCGATGGCGCCTCTGGGGTAGAGGTTGCCAAGCAGGTGTTGCCGGATCTGGTGTTGATGGACGTGGTGATGCCCAATCTCAACGGCTTCCAGGCCACGCGCACGCTCAGGCGCGAGGCAACCACGCAGCACATTCCGGTGGTGCTGGTGACCACCAAGGATCAGGACACCGATCGCTTGTGGGGCATGCGCCAAGGCGCCAAGGCCTATATCACCAAGCCGTTTACCGAAGACGATCTGTCGGCGGTGATCGCCCAGGTGTTCAGTGCCGAGGCACCGCCGGTTGGGTGAGAGTGCTTTCTTGGGGAAAGCTTTCAGGAAAGGCGGGCATTGCCCGCCTTTCCTGTTTTTCAGGTCCGATTTTGCCTGACGTCGCTTTGGATTTGCCTTGGGCTTGCTTGCCAGAAGCTTGCCCTCACCCCAACCCCTCTCCCGCACGCGGGAGAGGGGCTAGCACTGCGTCGGCTGCTAGTGCCCTGCGAGCTCAAGCAATCCGAGCCTCTCTCCCGCACGCGGGAGAGAGGCTAGCAATGCGTCGGCTGCTAGTGCACTGCGAGCTCAAGCAATCCGAGCCCTCTTCCGCACGCGGGAGAGGGGCTCGTAATGCGTCGACTGCTAGTGCACTGCGAGCTCAAGCAATCCGAGCCCCTCTCCCGCGCGCGGGAGAGGGGTTGGGGTGAGGGCAAGCCTTCCGCCCCAAAAAAGAAAGCGGGCCAAGCCCGCTTTCCTTCGACCGCAACAAGCAAAGGCAATCAAGCCTCGCCGAACGCCTTTGCCAGATCCTGATACGCCTTGCGTTGTTCTTCGTTGCTCGCCACCGGCGCTACCACTTCCAGCTCCACGATCTGGTCGCCGTCAGGCTTGCCCGGCAAACCGCGGCCACGCAGGCGCAGCTTGCGGCCACTGTCCGAATCGGCCGGCACCTTCAGTTCCACTGCGCCACCCAAGGTCGGCACGCTGATGCTGGTGCCCAGCGCGGCCTGCCATGGGGTTACCTGCAGGGTGTACAGGATGTTGCGCCCGTCCACCTCGAACTGCGGGTGCGAGGCGTATTCCACCTCCAGCATCAGATTGCCGCCACCGCTGCCCTGCCCGCTCAGGCGGATCACCTGGCCCGGACGAATGCCCTTGGGCACGCGCACATCAAGCTGGCGGCCGTCCACGGTGATGCGCAGGCTGTCGCCGTTGTAGGCCGCCTCCAGCGGTACCGACAACTTGGCGCGGGTATCGCGCATCGGTTGCGGACCGCCGCCGCCGAAACCGGGGCCGGGACGCCGCGCACCTGCGCCGGCACCGCCGCGCTGACGGGCAAACAGGCTCTCGAAGAAATCGCTGAAGCCGCCGTTGGCATTGCCACCGCCGAAGACTTCCTCGAAATCAAAGCCCTGCCCGCCGCCAAAGTTGGGCGGTGCATTGAATTCTTCACCCGGGCGGTAACCCTGCGCGCGCAACTGGTCGTAGGCCTGTCGCTTCTGCGGATCGCGCAGCGCTTCATAGGCCTCGTTGATCGCCTTGAATTTCTCCTCGGCGCCGGCTTCCTTGCTTACGTCCGGATGGTATTTGCGCGCCAGCCGGCGGTAGGCAGTCTTGATTTCGGCATCACCGGCGCTGGGCTCAACCCCAAGCGTGGCGTAGTAATCCTTGAATTCCATCCTCACACCTCTGAAAAAAAACTGGCCCGACACCTTGCGGCAACGGGCCATCGTGCAATCGGCAGGCGCCGTGGCCCTATTCTACCGGGCCACGGTGCCTGCGCAGGTGGAAGTTCGCTCACGCCTATCAGGCGTTGGGCTGGCCCTGCACCACCTGGATACGGCGCGGTGCCGCTTCACTGCGCTTGGGAATGCGCACTTCCAGCACGCCATTGTGGCTGTGGGCGACGATGCCCTCGGCGTCAGCGCTGTCGGGAAGCACGAAGCGGCGGTTGAACGCGCCCTGGCCACGCTCGCTGCGGGTCAGCCGCTGGCCTTCGGCCAGGTCCGGCGCCGTGCGCTGGCCGCTGATGGTCAACACGCCCTTTTCCATCTGCACCTCGATGCTGGCCGGGTCAATGCCGGGAAGATCGGCCTGCACAACGAAGCGATTGGCTTCCTCGCGGATATCCACCGCCGGCACCCATGCCGAAGCGGCGCTGCCGGTAACCGTTTCAAGCAGCGGCGACAACAGCTGATGGATCTCGGACTGGGTCGGCCACTGGCGGTAACGTACGATGCTCATGATGTCCTCCTGCACGATGTGGGGGACTGGCATGCCGGGATGGCGCTGCCTTTCCCATGCCCAGGACGTAGTGTGTGAAGACCGCCTTTTCAAGCCGTTGACGCTGCGCTTCGCCCGCCTCTTTAAACTCAAATTCAGCCTAGGAGCCCCCAATGTCCATCAACGTCGGTGACCGTATTCCGGAAGTAACCCTCAAGCGACTGCGCGAAGGCCTGGAAACTATCGACACCCATGCACTGTTCGATGGCCGCAAGGCCGTGCTGTTTGCAGTGCCCGGTGCGTTCACCCCAACCTGCTCGGCGCGCCATCTGCCGGGCTATGTGGAGCATTTCGAGGACTTCCGCAACCGCGGCATCGAAGTGTTCTGCATGGCGGTCAATGATCCGTTCGTGATGCAGGCCTGGGCCAAGAGCCAGTCGGTGCCCGACGGGCTGCAGATGCTGTCCGACGGCAATGGCGATTTCACCCGCGCCCTGGGCCTGGAAATGGACGCCAGCGCCTCCGGCATGGGCACGCGTTCGCGGCGTTTCGCGCTGTATGTGGAAAACGGTGTGGTGCGCGCGGCGTTCGTCGAACAGCCGGGGCAATTCGAGGTATCCGGGGCCGAGCACGTGCTCGCCCATCTCCCCGCATAGGGGTTCAACAGAAAGAAGGAAAGGCCAGCCATGAGCAAGCAGCCCGCCGCCAAGTCGACCACAACCACGCAGTTGGCAGGCATAACCGATCGAACAACCCTGCGTGCCAACGCGCGCAAGAGCATCGAGGATGGTGCGGTCACGCCCACCTACAGTGCCAACCGCCCGGCGGTGATCAAGCTGCTCAACGATGCACTGGCCACCGAATGGGTGTGCGTGCTGCGTTACTACCGGCATTACTACATGGCCAAGGGCATGCTCGCCGATTCGGTGAAAGCCGAGTTCCTTGAACATGCCCAGCAGGAGCAGGCACATGCGGCCATGTTGGCCGAGCGCATCGTGCAGCTGGGCGGTGAGCCGGATCTGAATCCGGACACCCTCACCGCCCGCTCCCATGCCGAGTACAAGGAAGGCGGCAACCTGCGCGACATGGTCCGCGAGAACCTGATCGCCGAGCGCATCGCCATCGACAGCTATCGCGAGATGATCAATTTCATTGGCGACAAGGACACCACCACCAAGCGCATCCTCGAGCAAATCCTTGCCCAGGAAGAGGATCATGCAGATGACTTCGCCGATATGCTGGAAGGCTGGATCGGCGAGTAACCCGGACGCCCTGTAGAGCCGAGCCATGCTCGGCTGGGGCGCTACCGGTAAACCCGGCATCGAGGGAGCGGCGTAAGCCGCGAAGCCGACAGTCAATCAGATTGCAGACATGCAGCTGGTTTCAGAGGTATCGGC